>CAZHPJ010000475.1:0-2380 GCA_964534585.1 uncultured Sandaracinaceae bacterium
ACGAAAACCGCAATTCCAGTAATGGCCGTTGAGCCGAAGTGGGGGAGCATGTGCACCCAACCGGGATCGAGCAACCTACCCACGCGGAAATGCCTCATCAGAAAGCCACCGGTAAGAAGGAGGGGCAGCAAAGCCCACAAGAACAATCCGAGATCGGCATATCCGAAATCTGCTATCACCCCTACCATAGCGATGCCCAAAAGAAGCGATTGGATAGCGGTGAACCGCAGTGCGAAATCGTACCTTCTCTCACGCTCCATGCGTGCCAAGTAAACTTCTGATATCCACTCAGAGCAGCGGCGTAGCACCAGCACCAACACTAGCCCGGATAATTCATGAATGTGGCAAAAAGGAAGGCCTCCATTGTGGTAAAAAGTCGTTGCGAGACGCACTTTTCCACACGCAAGAGGCCTTCGTATGCGAAACGATACCACACGACAGTCCGTTGTCTTCAAAGATCTGTTTGGAAAGCGGGTCGTGGCACGCTTTGACCAGCCTGACAGCAGCTCCGATGGCGGGGCGGTGTTGCTCAAAGCATGCGATGAGCGCCTGGGCCTGACGGATGCGCTGGCGCGTTGCCTGCCCGATGGGCGCCAGCAGTCGAAGGTGGCGCATAGCTTCCATGACCTGGTGCGCCAACGGGTGTTCGGCATTGCCTGCGGGTACGAGGACTGCAACGACGCAGCGCGCGTGGGCGATGACCCGATACACAAGCTGTTGGTCGGCCGCGATCCGGTGGAGGGAGCGGCGCTCGCCTCGCAGTCGACGCTGTCGCGGTTTGAGAACGCGTTGGGACCGAAGTCGCTGATGCGCATGGGGCTGGCGCTGGCCGATAAGGTGATAGCGAGACACCGCAAGCGGCTGCGGGGTCGGGTCAAGCGCATCACGGTGGAGCTCGACCCGACGGACGACCCGACCCATGGGGCGCAGCAGCTCAGCTTCTTCAACGGTCACTACGACACATGGTGCTATCTGCCCACAGCGGGGTTCATCCAGTTCGACGACGAGCCCGAACAGTACCTGTTCGCCTACGTGCTGCGTCCTGGGAATGCGAACGCCAAGCTTGGCGCCATCGGGATTCTTCGCCGGGTGCTCGAGCGGCTGCGCCGGGCGTTTCCCAAGGCGAAGGTGCTGGTGCGCCTCGACGGCGGCTTCGCCGGGCCTGAGATGTTCGCGTTTCTCGAGGCCGAGCGGGTGGAGTACGTGGTGGCGATGGCGGAAAATCCGGTGTTGAAGCGCTATGCCGAGCCGCTGATGAAGCAGGTGCGGCGGCTGTCAAAGAAAAGCGGGGAAACCGCGCATCTCTACGGGGAGTGCCGCTACGCCGCGCGTAGCTGGAATCGCGAGCGGCGGGTCATCTTCAAGGCCGAGGTGGTGCGCCTGGGCGAGCGTGAGCCCAAGGACAACGCCCGATTCGTGGTGACCAACCTGCGTCGAGTTCCTCGGCGGGTGTACGAAGCGGTCTATTGCCCGCGGGCGAACATCGAGAACCGCATCAAGGAGCTGCTCTACGGGCTCGCCATCGACCGCACCAGCTGCACGAGTTTCTGGGCTAACCAGATGCGGGTGATGCTCACCGCCGCCGCCTACGTGTTGATGCAGGAGCTTCGGCTTTGCGCGACTGGCACCACTTGCGCACGGGCACAAGTCACGACGCTTCGCGAGCGGTTGCTCAAGCTCGGCGCGTGGTTCGAGAGCTCGGTACGGCGTGTTGTGCTGCATCTACCCGATTCTGCACCATGGCGCTCGGAATGGTGCCGCGTGGCGCGCTCGCTCGGAGTGGCACCCAGTTGAGTACCGCTTTCTTGCCATGTTCATCGCCGCCGGGAGACCCCGGTGCGGGAAAGGTGCGTCGCGTTGGCCCAACAAACCGTCTCCCCGGTGCAAACCGCGACACTTCGTGCCGCCTCGGACCGACTGACCTCGTCAGCGCCGAGTTCATCACCCGAAACCCGTGCGGATCACTCGATCGCTGCTTTCGGACCAACGTTCATGAATAATGCAGGCTAGGACTCTGACATTTCGACTTTTTGCCACCTCCATCGTTTGGGTCGCGGGGTCGCTTCTTGCAGCAGGATTGCTTCTCGTGTTCCTGTTTCGTGATTACATCGAACGTCGCTTCGACCAGGAGCTTTACGGTCACCTCGAAGAGCTGGTGGCCGCCAGCGAGGTCTCTCCCGCGGGCGCCTTGACACTCACCTGGATACCCTCCGACCCGCGATTCAACCGGCCGCAATCCGGCTGGTATTGGCAGATCACCCGTCCAGGCGCCGATCCCATTCATTCCGAATCCCTGTGGCGCAACCGTATCCCGGTGCTCGCGCCCGAAGCAGGGACACGGCCCCGGACGCAGCGCGTTGCCGGTCCCGGTAACGAAGCG
>CAZHPJ010000476.1:0-2370 GCA_964534585.1 uncultured Sandaracinaceae bacterium
GATCTCGACACCGCGTCGTTTCTAGTCGGGGCAGTGGGTGACTGGATTGTGCCGGCCTGGATTCCGGCAACTGTTTTCATCATGGCGGCGTTGGTCAGCTTCGCGACCGGCACGTCCTGGGGCACGATGGCGATCCTCTTTCCACTGGTCGTCCCGCTCGCGCATCAGATCGCGCCGGGCAACGAGACGATCCTCCTCGGTACGGTGTCATCGATTCTTGCCGGTTCGGTCTGGGGGGACCACTGCTCGCCGATTTCGGACACCACGATCCTCAGCTCGATGGCTACCAGCTGCGACCACATGGACCACGTGCGAACGCAGCTGCCGTACGCGCTTCTCATCGGTGGCGTCAGCATACTTTGCGCGGAGCTTCCCGTGGCGGCGGGCTGGTACGGGCCGTGGGTGGGGTTAGTCGTCGGGGCGGTCGTGATGGTTGCTGCGTTCGAGCTACTTAGCCAGCCCGTGCGACGGTAACTGCTCGGTATCGATTTCGCCCGACGCGAGTTGGTCCCGGAGCCGCCGTTTCAACGTTTTCCCACTCGCACCTTGGGGGAGCGCTTCGACGAATGCGTACAGGCGCGGCACTTTGTAGGGAGCAAGTCGCTCTCTTGCCCACTCATCGAGCTCTTCCGCCGTGACGTCGGCATGGCGAATGATGACGGCGACGATCTCTTCACCATAGTAGTCATCGGCCTGTCCGACGACCGCCACATCACGAATCGCGGGATGACAGGAGAGGACGTTTTCGAGCTCCGAAGGGTAGATGCTCGCGCCTCCGCGCAGAATTAGATCCTTGCTGCGGTCGACGATAGTGAGGTGTCCTTTGTCGTCGAGAAACCCGATATCGCCTGTATGCAACCAGCCCCCACGCATGACGTGGGCTGTGGCTAGCTTGTCATCGAGGTAGCCTGCCATCACGTTCTGGCCGCGAATCAGCACTTCGCCGTGCACCCCGGCGGGCAGCTCTGTGCCGAGGTCGTCTACGATTCGCAATTCGACGCCAGCCACCGGCTTGCCTGACGAGCCCGCAACGGCGACGTCGGGCGGGGCGTTGATCGTCGTGAAGGTCGCTTCGGTGAGCCCGTACCCTTGGCGCACCGGCGCACCCAACCGCTCCTCGGCTCGCAACCTGACATCTTCGGCGAGCGGTGAGCCCGCGCTCATACACCATCGAAGGCAGGGCGGTGTCGGCTTGCTGTGCTCGTTGGCCCAGGCGACGAACATCGTCGGCACCCCAGGGAGCCAGGTAATCCGATGTGTCGTGCAGAGATCGAGCGTGCGTGACGGCGAGAACTTGGGGACGAAGACCGTGCTTGCGCCAGCGTAGAAGGGAACGAGTAGCGTCATGCGAATCCCGTAGGAGTGAGTGAGCGGGAGGGTGCCGAGGATCCGGTCCTCCTCGGTGAGCCGAAGCGTCCGATCGACGAGCGCTTTGGTATGCATGCCGAGCGATTCGTGCGTGATGCACACGCCTTTGGCAGCACCTGTGGTTCCCGAGGTGTAGAGGAGCATCGCCAGCGAGTTGGCCGAGGTATCGCACGGAGGCACTTCCCCTTTGGCGTTGCTCATCGCGTCTTCGACTAGCAGGATTTCGGAGGAGGTCCCTGCACGCGTCTTGCTATCGTGCGCGACCGTCGATCGGTCTGCATCCGTGAGCAGCGCTTTGCACCTCGCGTGTTGCAGGAGAAATGCGATCTCGTGAGCCGTCGACATCACGGGGATCGGAAGCGTGGTGCATCCCGCATACACGGCCCCGAACCACGCGGCGACGAAGTCCAACCCGTTGGCGGTGCAAATCGCGACGCGGTCCCCGGGGCCTAAGCCTCGCTCCAGCAAATACGCCGCTACGCGGGACGCCTGGTGATCCAGCTCGCCGTAGCTGAGGGCGAGATCTTGGCACCCGGAGTCGACGATGCCCGTGCGATCCGGGTCCTGCTGCGCCCAGCGATGCAGAAAGCTCCCGACGTTCGCGTTCATTGCCGAGAACCTAGCACGAGAGGCAGGCCTGGACGGAGGCCCCCGGCGCGTTACGCTTCGTCGCATGCTCAAAGCAAAAGCGATTCGCATTCGTGAGCCCGGCGGTCCCGAGGTGCTCGAGCTCGGAGAGATCGAGGTACCCGAGCCCGGGCCGTCGCAGGTCCTGGTCGCGGTTGCTGCCGCCGGCCTCAACCGCGCCGATTGCCTGCAGCGTCGCGGCTTCTACCCGGCGCCCCCTGGGGTGCCTGCAGATGTGCCCGGTCTCGAGTTCGCGGGCGTCGTCGAGTCGGTCGGCGGTTCCGTGAGCGCCTGGAAGCCCGGCGACAACGTGATGGGAATTGTGGGCGGCGGCGCCATGGCGACCCGCCTGGTGACCGAGGGCGCCGAGCTGAT
>CAZHPJ010000477.1:0-2365 GCA_964534585.1 uncultured Sandaracinaceae bacterium
GGCGTGCATTCGCCCGATGATGAAGAAGCGCTGGGGGCGTATCATCAATCTTTCGAGCGTAGTGGCGGAGTCGGTCAGCGCCGGCCAGGTGGTCTATTCTTCATCGAAGGCCGCGATTTTGGGCCTAACGCGCACGCTGGCTCGTGAGTACGCGTCTCGGGGGATCACCGTGAACGCCGTAGCTCCAGGGTTTATCGAGACCGACATGACTGCAGATCTGCCGGAGGCGGGGAAGCAGGGCATCGTTGACCAGACGCCGTTAGGCCGAATTGGCCGCCCCGAGGAGGTCGCGGCCGCGGTAGTGTTTTTAGCAAGTGAAGAAGCAAGCTATATCACCGGGCAGGTAGTCCGGGTCAACGGAGGCATGCACGTCTAGGTGTGCATGACGGAGGAAACAGATGGACATCGCTGCGAAGGTCAAAGAAATCGTGTCGGACAAGCTCGACGTCGACGGGGCCGATATTCAGGAAGAGCAAGACTTCATCGAAGATCTCAAGGCCGACTCGCTTGCCGTCGTCGAGGTGGTGTTGGCGCTCGAGGAGCAGTTCGAGATCGAGATTCCGGACGAGGACACCGAGAAAATCAAAACGGTCCGCGACGCGATCGAGTACATCAAGGCGCAGAAGGGTTAGCAGCCCACTGCGTGTCCTTCGCCGGGCGAGCCGATGCGACGAGTAGTCATTACAGGCGTGGGCACCGTGAGCCCGTGCGGGGCGGACGTTGCCACCACGTGGAGGAACGTCTCCGAGGGGCGGAGCGGCATCGCGCGCATCGAAGGTTTTGACGCGACCGAGTTCGCTTCACAGATTGCGGGCGAGTGCTCGGACTTTGATCCGTTGCAGTACATGCCGAAGCGACGCCTGCGCGAGGCAGCACGCTTCATTCAGCTCGCGATCGCCGCCGCTGCGCAAGCGGTCAAGAGCTCTGGCTTCGAGCCTACCGATGAAGAGAAAGAACGGGTGGGCACCTTCATCGGTGTTGGCTTCTGCGGGCTCGAGGTATTCGAAGACACCTGCAAGACGCTTTTTGACAAGGGGCCACGCCGCGTATCGCCGTACTTCATTCCGTCGGTCATCTCCAATCTCGCGCCCGGGCAGGTCACGCTAGACTGGGGCTTCAAGGGGCCGAGCTACACTCATACGAGCGCCTGTGCGTCAGGCGCCCACGCCATCGGCGACGCGTTTCGCTGGATTCAACGCGGAGAGATCGATGCGGCGGTTGCCGGTGGCGCTGAAGCAGCGGTGACGCCGATCGGCGTGGCGGGGTTTACCTCGATGCGGGCGCTGTCACGGCGCAACGACGAACCGGAGCGCGCGAGCCGTCCCTTTGACGTGGACCGAGATGGGTTCGTGATTGCCGAGGGAGCCGGTGTGCTGATCCTAGAGGAGCGAGAGGCCGCCATCGCGCGCGGCGCTGACATTCTTGCCGAGGTCGTTGGCTACGGTGCCACGTCGGATGCGCATCACATGGTGCAGCCTGCACCGGAAGCCGAAGGCGCGCAGCGCGCGATGAAGCTCGCGCTCGCCGACGCCAAGATGAGGCCCGAAGACATCGACTATGTCAACGCGCACGGCACCTCGACGCCGATGGGCGACGGCGGGGAGCTGCAGGCGGTCCAGAAGATCTTCGGCGCGCATGCGACGAACGGGCTCGCAGTGTCGAGCACTAAAAGCATGACAGGGCATCTCCTGGGCGCCGCGGGCGGGCTCGAGCCGGTGCTCTGCGTCCTCGCGATACGCGACGGCCTCGTTCCGCCGACGATCAATCTCGAACACCCTGACCCGGGTGCGGCGGGGATGAATCTGGTGCCCAACGAGGCGCAGGAACGGCCGATTCGCGCACTGATGAACAACTCGTTTGGCTTCGGCGGGACCAACTGCGCGCTCGTGCTAAAGGCCCCGTAGTCATGGCCAAGACCCTCATCGTCGGTTCGGATCACGCGGGCCTCGAGCTCAAGCGGGAGCTTTCGGCTGTTGCTGCAGAGCTCGGCTACGAAGTTGTCGACATCGGTACGCATACGAGCGACTCCACCGACTACCCAGACTATGCGCACCAGGTGGCGAGCGCCGTCGAGCGCGGCGAAGGGCTAGGTCTCCTGGTCTGCGGCACGGGGGTCGGCATGTCGATGGCCGCCAACCGTCACGCTGGGGTGCGCGCTGCGCTGTGCGGCGACGTCTTCAGCGCGTCGATGACGCGCGAGCACAACGATGCCAACGTGCTTTGCATCGGCGCCCGCGTCGTCGGCGGAGGCCTTGCAGCTGAAATTCTCAAAGCATTCCTGAGCGCGAGCTTCGAAGGCGGGCGACACGAGCGCCGCGTCGACAAGATCGACCTTCCGAATGAAGGTTGAGCAGGACGAACGGTT
>CAZHPJ010000478.1:0-2358 GCA_964534585.1 uncultured Sandaracinaceae bacterium
CGCCTTCCTAAAACCGTGACAAGAACCGAACGTCGTTCTCGTAGAGAAGCTTGATGTTGGGGATGCCGTACTTGAGCATGGCGATGCGGTCGAGGCCCATGCCAAACGCAAAGCCGGTGTACTTCTCCGGATCGTATCCGACGTTCTCGAACACGACCGGGTGCACCATGCCACAGCCGAGGATCTCCATCCATCCGGTCCCCTTGCACACTCGACACTCTGCGGTGCGCGCGCGGTCGCCCTCCCATGCGTGGCAAAAGACGCAGCTCATGTCGACTTCGCCCCCCGGTTCGACGAACGGAAAATAGCTCGCTCGGAATCGGACCGCGATGTGCTCATCGAAGAGGCGACGGAGGAAGAGCGTGAGCACGCCTTTGAGCTCCGCAAAGGTGACGTCCTCGTCGACGAGGAAGCCTTCGAGCTGGAAGAACATCGGCGAATGGGTGGCGTCGTCGTCGCGACGGTAGACCGCGCCAGGAGATACGATCGCGAGTGGCGGCTCCCGCTTCATCATTTCGCGGATCTGAATCGTCGACGTCTGGGTGCGCAGGAGCACGCTTTCTGGGTCCGAGGAGCCGTTGCCTTCGATGAAAAAGGTGTCGTGCTCGTCCGTGGCTGGGTGATCTGGGGGGAACCCGAGCCTGTCGAAGCAGTTCTCATAGAGCTCCACTTCGGGGCCATCGGCAATGTCGAACCCGAGCGAAACGAAGATCTCGAGCACGTCGTTGCGAACACGCGTGATCGGGTGGAGCCGGCCCGGCATCTGCCAGCGGCCGGGCAAGGTCACGTCGAGCGCGGGGCCGTTGAGCTCTGCTTCGCGCGCGCCCCGGTGAATGCCTTCGAGGGCATCGTCGAACGTCGCCTGAATCTCTTGCTTGACTGCGTTGGCAGCCTGGCCGAGCTCGCGCCGCCGGTCACCCGGCAGCTTGGGCATGAGCTTGAGGAGCTTGGTGAGGTCCCCTTGCGGCCCGACGTAACGCGCGTTGATCAGACGGAGCTCGGGCTCGTCGCCGGCAGCACGCAGCGCCTGTGCGTAGCCACCACGGATTTCGGCAAGTCCGTCCTCGAATGTCTGAACCGCATCAGGCTCTGCCATTGGGCGTCCCGAGCGACTTAGTCGATGGCGTCGACGACAGCTTTGAAACCGCCCGGATCGGCCACCGCAATTTCTGCGAGCACCTTACGGTCGAGCGCGATGTTCGAGCGCTTGAGGCCTGAGATGAACTGACTGTAGTTGATACCGTTGAGGCGCGATGCAGCATTGATGCGAGCGATCCAAAGGCGGCGGAACTCGCGCTTCTTGGTGCGGCGATGCCGGTAGGCATCCTCCCAGGCATTGTGGACCTGCTCGATCGCGACGTGAAAGGCCTTGCGGCGTGCGCCGTAGTAGCCCTTCGCGTGCTTGAGCAAGCGATTGCGGCGGCGTCGGGCTTTGAAGCCTCGTTTGACTCTGGGCATCTGCGTTCTCCTTAAAAGTCTTAGAGCTCGTAAGGAAGCAAACGCCGAATGCGTGCTTCGTCGCTGGGATCGACCATGGAGTTCTTCTTGAGCTTCCGAAGTCGATTGGCGGACTTGCCACGCATCATGTGCTGCTTGCCAGCCGTGGAACGACGAATCCGCCCCCCACCCGTGGCCTTGAACCGCTTCGCGGCAGCACGCTTTGTCTTCATTTTGGGCATTTGACTGTCCTCGCTTGAAGCTCCCAAGCCAGCGGCAACCGCGGCGGGGGAGCGGAGAGCAGGCTGTTTAGCGCGTGGGTGGGGGCAGTCAAGTGGGGTGGAACTTCGGGGTTAATGCCGGAGCTGGGGCCTCCGCCCCGGTCTCGGAACCGCCCCCGGCTACTTCGTCGGCTGGACCTTGACCCGCGGGGCCAAAATCGCCGTCATGGTACGGCCTTCTAGGCGCGCCGATGTTTCTACCGTCGCTAGGTCGTCGACGGCTTCGATGATGGCGTCGATTTGTCGCTGCGCGGTTTCTGGATGCGTGATTTCCCGACCCCGGAAGCGGACGGTGAGCTTCACCTTGTTGCCCTCTTCGAGGAAGCGGCGCACGTGTTTGGTCTTGAAGTCGATGTCGTGATCGTCGGTCTTCGGGCGGAGCTTGATCTCCTTGAGCGCGATCTGCGTCTGCCGTTTACGAGCATCCGCCTGCCTCTTCTTTTCTTCGTACTTGAACTTGCCGAAGTCCATGATCTTGCACACCGGTGGCATGGCCTTCGGGTTCACCTCGACCAAGTCGAGGTCGAGACCTCTAGCCATCCGACGGGCTTCGTCGGTGTTCAAGACTCCCAACATTTCGCCGTCGGCTCCGATGACACGGATCTCAGGCACTCGAATGCGATCGTTGACGCGCGGACCG
>CAZHPJ010000479.1:0-2350 GCA_964534585.1 uncultured Sandaracinaceae bacterium
ATAGAATCAGCTGGTTAGCTGTTTCTTGAACTGACGGCATAGCGGATAAAGCCATATGTCCTTGATCGGCACACTCTGTTTGCCCGCCGGTCCAAGTTTTCCACGCCCCTTGGTTTTTCCGACATAGGTCCAATTGGCCGCTTTGTAGCACGTGCCAGTAAAACGCTCCGTATCGACGAAAGTCTCCAATAGAACCGGGCGAATGGCATATCGGTTCTCCCATTGATCCGGAAGCCGGCGCGCCACCATGGCCAGGATCTTGGAGGCAAGATTTTTTGATTGTATCCAGGGCATGATCAAAAAGCGGGCATTATTGACAATCAACGGCAAGTTGTTTTGGCGTTGTTGGTGGCTCCAGCCGATAAATTGATCCCGCGGTGCTATCTGCCACGCCGCGGCGCCAAAGCCCAAGGCAGCGACTATCTGCTGGTCGATGGTGACGAAATAGCGCAGCTGCGCACCCGGTAGCGGCTTGTGCCCGAGGTAGTGGTAACGATGGATGTACTCATTCCACAACCGGGAGTGGTCGCGATGCACCACCGGGCAGAGCTGTGGCGGGGGTAAAGCATGGACCGGTTGAGTGATGCTCGGCTGTGGATCGGTCTTTGATGTGAACTGGATCTTTTGTCGCGGCGGTTTACACCGTGGCGGCGGCAGGGTGATGAGGCCGTCTTCAGCCATCCGTAGCATCGCCACGCGGCATGACATCTCTTTGAGACCGCCATCGGGCTTGAACCAGGCCAATGCCTGGCACGTTAAACGGGAGAGGTCGGCACGCGTACGGTTCGGATCCTCAGCGATGAGTCCGCGAATCTGCTCCAGTTCCCGTGCGGTGAAATCACGCCCGCAATAGCGTTTCATGGTGGCAGTGGTGGGTTGGGCTGCGCGGGAACAGGGGGTCCCCTCATCGGCATCGGTTTGGTCAGCTGCTGTTGCCGTTCTTCACTCATCCGCCAGGGGATGAATGGACCAAGGTCAGCCGGAGTTTGCCCGCCATTTTCTGCGCAGGCGGTGAGATAGCTATAGAGCCAGTGGTGTGGATTGAGCTTCCACAGCACGATGGTTTGAAACAGTGAAAACATCATCGCCGCCAGCGCGGCACTCCATTGGCTACCGGAACCGTAATAGTTTTTTCGTCCCATCCCTGGGTTGCGCATTCGCCGTTCCGCCGTATTGTTATCCATCGGGACTTGAGGGTTGTGCACAAAGACGGTCAATCCCGACCAGTGATTCTTCAGGCTGCCCAGAACAGCGCGTTGTGCGGCGTGCAATCCCTCCTTTTCCAGTTCTTGGTCGCGACGCTCAGCCATCTGCGCTACCGCTTGGGCCAGCGCTTGATGGCGTTGCATAAAGACCGGCGTTTGATCCGCTAAAGCCAGCGCCTCATCCCACTGCTCTAAACGCTGAGCATTGAGGGTATAGAGTTCACCGATCACCTCGACCCAGGAGAACATCCACGCCTGGAGATCGGGCCAACTTTTAGCCGCATCGAGGAAATCGCGGCGCACGTGGGCCCAGCAAAAGGCCAGGAGAATCACCTTATTCTCCCGTGCCAGCCGTTTATAAGCGCTATAGCGATCACACACCACAATGACCTGCTCCAGGCGCTTATCCAGCCCGCAAAAATAGTCGATGGGGATATCGCCACTGCGACTCGGCGCCAGGGTGTAATAGACCACCGAGGGGGACTGGGTCACCCACAGCCACCATCGATAGCCGACTTTGCCTGCCATCGCTGCAAACACTTTCCAGCCGGTCTCGTCGTTATGAAACAGCTCCTCGGTCAGCTGCTTTTCGACCAGTTGGCGGATCAACGGCTTGAACAGGGGCGTGATCCGTTTTAACCCCCCCGTGAGCGTGCCTGGCGCGATGGGTAGGCCACGATACGCGTAATCCGTACACCAGTTGTAAGTGGCCCGGGAAAAAAGGTATTTGTTGAGTAGAACCTCGGTCCAGACAGAAACACCAATAGCGCTCCTGGGAATGAGGCGCGGCGCCGGTGGGGCCGTTATGAGTCCCGGCGAACCCTCGCACGTACAGGCCCGGGTATACATCTTTCGCTTGATCTGGCGAACATGGGCTTTGACCTGGACCTCAATAATCGCTGAGTCCTCGGTCTGCGACAATGGATCATACGCCTGGCCGCAAATGCAACACGCTTTATCTTCAGGTGCAACATCTCGTTCCTCTTCAACAACGGGCAGATCCGGCCGGGGAGTGCGGCCGTGACCTGAACTCCCTTTTTGTTGGCCGCGAGGTCGGGCAGAAGCAACACGCTCGTCCGTGGCGGGCTGATCGCTCTTGGTGGTCCCTTTTTCACTCTTCTTGCCAAACAGACGCTGCTTCAGAT
>CAZHPJ010000480.1:0-2337 GCA_964534585.1 uncultured Sandaracinaceae bacterium
GGGTGAGCCGCGCGTCGCGGTAGATCTTCTCCACGCCTGAATCGTGCAAGGTTCCGTGGTTGCCCATCAACTCCAGCGCCATTTCGACCACCCGCACGGCTCGGTCGGTGCAGTGGAACTTGCACATGGAAGATCGATCTTGCCTCGCCACGTACGCTTTGCGAGCCGCATGCCAGAGCATACCGCGGATCGCCGAAGTCTCGGTCATCATATCGGCAATTTGGAGCTGCACTTCCTGAAAGTTCACCAGTGCTTTGCCGGCGAGCTCGGTACGGCAGGCAAAATCGATCGCTGCCTCGGTCGCGCCCTGCGCCAAGCCAACGCCCATCCCCGCCACCGCATAGCGAGAAGCGTTCAGCGTTGCGCGGTTGATTGCCCACCCCTGCTTTGGCTTCCCGACGACGTGATCGTCCGGCACGAACACGTCGTGGAATGCGATCTCGGACGCGGCGGAGGCGCGCATGCCCATCTTGAGCTCATTGCGAACGACTTCGAAGCCAGGCATGTCACTCGTCACCAGGAAGCAGGTCCACGATTCGATCCCTTCGTTTTCGAGGGCGGCAAACACGGTGATGCTTTTCGCGATGTCGCCCCCGCTGATGAAGATCTTGCGGCCCCGGAGCGACCAGCCTCCGTTGACCCTCTTCGCAACGACGCCCGGACGACTGACACTTGCTCCATGCCCCTCTTCGGCGTCCGACCCGGCCGAAGGCTCGGTGATCGCGTAGGCGAAGATGTGCGGGTCACCCGCCATGGTCTGGCGGTAAGCGGGCAAGACGAATCGACGTATGGCGCCGAGGTTACCCGCGAACAGGATGGGAATCACCCCAAGACTATTCGCGCTCAAGAGCAGCATTTGGCCCGAGCAGACGCGACCGAGCTCTTCGCACCGCAGGGCCTGCGCCCAAACGAGCGGATAACGATAGGCACCGAGCGATGCCGACCCAAAGGGCCAAGGCAAGAGGTCCGTCAGCATGCCTGCGCGGCCGGCGGTCTTTAGCAGCTCGGCGAGCGATGGGAGGATTTCGCCCGGTTGCGGATGTGGGGCCATGTCGATGGATAGAGCGTGGTGGCGAAGCTCTTGTTCCGCGAAGCTTCGGTAGCGGCGGCGTGCTCGAGCGAGCGCCGGCGGCAAAGCTTCGGAATCCTGTTCCCATAGGGTCGCTAGCTTTGGCGTAACGACGGGTCGAATCACTGCGGGAAGATCGACGAAAAGTCCTCGCGGGGACAAGGGATGGTCGGACGAGAGGTAGCCGTCGAGATGTGGTTGCTGGTTCATCGCACACGCTCCCACTCCGCGACAAAGCGCGTGAGCTCCCCGGGCGTTCCGCCCATCAATCGAAGTTGCTGGCTATCGCGTAGGGCTTTTTCCATCCCCATGTCCTGCATGTAGCCACTGCCTCCGAACACTTGCAGCGCATCGGTCGCGCCTCGGCAGAGCACGGGATGGGCCTCGGCTCGGGCGGCAAACACATCGCCAATGCGGTCCCCGCGCAGCGGCCCCTCCGCCATGCGACCAAGCAGGGCGTCCCCCACCAGGACGGCTGTGTCGGCCGATCCGAGGAGAGACTGGACCGCCGGATGATGCTCGATGCTCCGCCCTCCTTGGATGCGCGTCCTCGCTTGCTCGCGGGCGAGGTCGCGAGCGTGACGCAGGCAACCAAGGCCGACAGCAACCAGGGCTAGCGATTGGATCACCAAGGCTTCTGCAAAGATCTTCCGCGCCTCTTCAGGATCATCTGGACCGAGCGGCGTGCCGGCATTGCTCGACGCAAGGGCGATGGCGTCCACCTCATCGAGGCCGAGGGTGGGGCCGACGGGCACTGGGTCGAGAGCGTCGATCGGTTGCCGTATCCAACGGATGGCCTCACCGTCGAAGTAAGGGGAGATCACCACTTCGAAACCGCCCGGAGCGTGCACCACCCTGCGGGCGTTCCGTTGGGCGGGCAACAGCCAGTCGCTCAGCATTGCCGAGTCGTCGCGCGCTAGCTCGGTGCCGGCCAGGTACCGAGCTAGCGCTGCACGCCCTAGGCCGTGGTAGCCCTGCAGCGTGACGGCGCTTTCCTGTCCTTCCAACACGTCGGGCAGGTTCAGCCGTTGCGTGAGCCAAACCGGCATGGCGCGCACGTGACAGGTCCACGCGATGCCTGGGTTCACCGAAGCCAGCGTCTCGATCGTGCGGGCCGAGAGGGTCGGGCCCAGGGGGTCATCGAGGTCGACCCAGAGTCCGGTCGGTTCTTCGCCGGCCTCTGGAATGAAACCCGCGTCCGTCGCTTCGGCGACCAGCATTTCGAGAGAGGGTCGCGGTAGTGCATGCTCTGGCCGCTCGACGTTGGC
>CAZHPJ010000481.1:0-2335 GCA_964534585.1 uncultured Sandaracinaceae bacterium
ACTCGTCGAAGCCCTCCATGATGTCTTCGTAGGAAATCTCGGGTTGCGCGTAAGCTTTTTCGAGCGCGGCCATGATCGCGCTTTCCGACGAAACGACTGGCTCCACGTTGTAGCCAGTGAGGAACTTCACATCGTCGATCGCGTTCAGGTTCGACGGGTCGGCCATCGCAACGATCAGTGAGCTGCCGGCGCGCGACACGGGGATGATCTTGTGACGCTCGCAGACCTGCGGGCTGATCAGCTTCAGGATCTCGCGGTCGATGTCGTACTCGGAGAGGTCGATCGATTGAACGCGATACTGTTCGCTGAGAAAGTCCGTTATCTCCTGGTCGGAAATCGCACCAAGGCGGGCGAGCGCATAGCCCAGGCTGATATTGTCGTCCTTTTGGTGCTTCTGCGCCTCGCGCAGCTGCTCGAGGCTGATTCTCTTCTCACGTACGAGGAGCTCGCCCAGTCTGTTTGTGCTCATACCTGCTACTTCCCCACCCGGATCCAGTCTTAGTATATTTATTCACAAAACGCGACAAGACTCAAGTGTCGGTCCATGCGCGCCCACAAGGATATCCCGTCGATGGTGGGGAACGCGATTATGCGAGGTAGCTCACTATCGGAAAAGCCCATTTCCAACGCAGCGGATTTCCCGTGCGTTTATGGGTGGTTCCGGTGCGACTTAGGGTCGTCTTGGGTTGCCGTCGAGCGGCCACCGCGGTAGCCAGCGGGAGTGGCGAAGCCAAAAAAGCAAATCACTGCGGCCCCGAAAGACGCTACAGAAGCGCTCGAGCAAATAGAGCAGCCCAAGATGAACTGGAAGGTGCTGGGGCTCATAGGCCTGGCTTTGGCGGTCGTGTGGGTCGTCGCGGGCATCTTGCAGCCCACCATTGGTTACGTGGGTCTGATCGTCGCTGGGGTGCTCACTGTCGTTGCACTCGGGTTTCTGATCTGGGTGTGGCGGCTGACGCGCAAGTCCGCCGACATCGCGGCAATCCTGAAGGGCGCGACCGATAAGGAGGGCAGGTTGGCAGCGCTGGAGCAACTCCGCGCCCGACAGACCCCCGGCGGCAAGGACGCGCTCAACGCCATTGCGCAGGCGCAGCTCGTCGCACAAGAGGCTCCGGCGGAGGCCATTCGGATTCTCGAAGGCATCGACATCAAGAAGGCGCCGGCGATGGTGCAAGACGATGTACGTGCCAACCTCGCGATGTTCTATCTGATGACGGGACGTGCGCGTGATGCGCGCGAGCTTGCCAACGAAATACGCCTCGACCGTCAGCCACAAGCGAAAGCGAAAGCTATGTACGCCGCCGTCATGGCGGAGTCGCTCGCACGAACTGGAGACGCCGACGAAGCGCGCAAGCTCCTCGAAACCTACGATCCGAAGGACAAAGAGTTCGGACAGGTTTCGGGCATGTTGCTACGCGCGCAGGTCTACACATACACAGCAACGAAAAAACGCGGACGCGCGCGCGCGTCCATGGAGCAGCTTCTCGAAATGGACCCGAACATGGTAGCTGCGTTCGTTCAAAAAGGGACACGCCCCGAGCTAAGCCGCCTTGCCAAGCAAGTGCTAGCGAACGCTGGTGCGTTGCCCAAACAGAAGATGCGCGTGCGCACGCGCTAGACGCTGGTGACCTCGCGAACCTGGACAATCCGCGAAGTCCTCGCATGGGCGACGCAGGACTTCGCTGGTCGCGGCATCGAGAGCCCGCGTCTCGATGCCGAGCTCCTGGTTGCGAAGGCGCTCGGGACCGACCGGATTGGGCTCTATCTCGATTTGAACCGGCCACTGGTCGACCGGGAGCGGAGCGAGATCAGACCCTTGGTGGCCCGACGCCGCGAACGCGAGCCCGTGGCGTACATCCTCGGGCACCAGGACTTCTACGGTCGGCGTTTCAAGGTGACTCCAGACGTGCTGATCCCTCGACCGGACACCGAGACCCTCGTGGAGCGCGCGCTCGCATGTATCCCCGACGACGCCGCATGCCGGGTGCTCGACGTGGGAACCGGCAGCGGAGCCATCGCGGTCACTATCGCGGCCGAACGGCCACTCGCCATCGTGACAGCGACCGACATTTCAGAGGCCGCGCTCGAAGTAGCTTCGTCGAACGCCGAGCAGCTCGATGTCTCGGCTCGCATTCGATTCGAGTGCGCCGATCTGTTGAGCGGCACAGGGCAATACGACGTCATCGTTTCCAACCCGCCGTACATCGCAACGCCGGAGATGGAGGCGCTTCAAACCGAGATACGGGAACACGAGCCAATTGCCGCGCTCGAAGCGGGCGAGGACGGGCTCGACGTCGTGAGAGCGCTGTTGGCGGCTGCGGAGCCGGCCACGGCA
>CAZHPJ010000482.1:0-2331 GCA_964534585.1 uncultured Sandaracinaceae bacterium
CACGATGAGAGGCGCGACGAAGATCGCAGCGCGGTCGGCCAGACCGAAGTCCAGGAACGTGCCGTGAACGTGCGCGCCGCCTTCGACCAACAATCGGACCACGTCGCGCTCACCCAGCGCCTTCAATACCTCAGTCACGTCGACGCCTCTGGCGTGGCGTGCGACCGGGATCAGCGCGATGTCTGGTCCCATCAGAGCGTCGCGCCGTGCGAGATTGGCGTCGTGCGCGTGGAAGAGCAATGTTCCGGCGCCCGACGTACGTTCCCGGTCGAGGGCCGCCGCGGTGGGGGGTGTTCGCAGGTCGGCGTCGAGCACGATGCGGACCGGGTCTCGTCCTTCGACGTGGCGGACCGTGAGCTTCGGATCATCGGCAAGAACGGTTCCGACCCCTACCAGAACCGCGTCGCTTTCGTCGCGCATCCGGTGGGCCTCGGTTCGGGCTTCTTGGCCGGTGATCCACTTGGAGTCGCCGGTGCGGGTGGCGATCTTTCCGTCGAGCGTCACGGCCGCTTTCAGCGTGACGAACGGAAGCCCGGTTCTGATGTGCTTCGCAAAGTCGGCGACGAGCGCCGTGCACTGTCGCTCCATCAGTCCGATCTCGACCTCGACGCCCGCAGCTTTCAGCCGGTCGATGGCACCCGCGACGTGTGGCGCCGGGTCCTTGCAGCCGATCAGCACCCGGGAGACACCCGCGTCGAGGATGGCCTCGGTGCACGGACCGGTCCGGCCCTCGTGATTGCAAGGCTCCAAGGTGACGTAGAGCGTCGCGCCTTCGACCGAGCAGCCGGCATTTCGGATCGCGTCGACCTCCGCGTGCACGTCACCCGCCCTCTCGTGATGGCCGACGGAAATGACCTTTCCGTCGCGAACGAGCACTGCTCCGACATGTGGGTTCGGGCTCGGATGGCCGCGTCTGGCCTCTGCGACCGCCCGCTCCATCATCCCGCGCTCGAAGTCAGACCACATGTCAGTCCTTGAGCTTGGTGAGCTCGTCGAGAAACTCTCCGACGTCCTGAAAGTCCCGATAGACGCTAGCGAACCGAACGTAAGCAACAGGGTCCAAGCCTCGAAGCTCGTGCAAGACGTGCTCTCCGAGCCGTAGGGAAGGAACCTCCTGGTCCCCGGTGTCCACGAGCCAGCGCTCCACTTGGTGCAGGAAACGCTCGAGCGCTTCCGCCGAGACCGGGCGTTTCACGCACGCGCGCCGCAGGCCGGCAAGTAGCTTGGCGCGGTCATAGGGTTGGCGGCGGCCGTCGTTCTTGATGATGAGCGGTAGGGTCTGCTCCACCCGTTCGTAGGTGGTGTAGCGCCGTCCGCAATGCTCGCACTCACGCCGGCGTCGCGTGACCTCGCCTGCCTGAGACAGGCGCGAGTCGATCACCCGGTTCTCCAGTGTTCCGCAATAGGGGCAGCGCATATCCGCGCACAAGCTAGCGCCCGCGTCCAGGCTGGGCAACGCAGCGCACCGCGGTCAAGTGTGAACGAGGCGGACGAGGGACTCCAGATGGGCCGTTTGGGGAAACATGTCGAAGCCGATGAGGCGGTCGATACGGTAGCCTTTCGCTGTGGCGAGCCGGAGGTCGCGCGCTAGCGTTGCCGTGTCGCAGGACACATAGACCACGCGTTTCGGACCCGGCAGGACATCGTCGCTCTCGAACAGCTCTCTGGCGCCTTGCCGAGGTGGATCGAGCACGACCACGTCGTAACGGCCCCTGGGTGGTTGGCTCGCGTCACCGACTGCGACACGCGCTTGGAGTCCGAGACGCTTCAAATTACGTTGACATGCTTCCGCCGCATGTGGGTCTTGCTCGACGGCAACGACGCTCTTTGCGTGTGCGGCGAGCCCAACCGTAAAGTTTCCGATCCCGCAATGGAGCTCGAGGACCCGCAATCCTTCTGGATCAGCGAGTGCGACGACCGTCTTGGCGAGCCTGAGGTTGACCTCGTCGTTTGCTTGCGAAAATGCGCCGCCCGGAGCTTCGAGCGCGCCGCCCTCTCCCGCTCGAATCGCAACATGGGTCTCGCCCCACGTCGCCGGCTTCCCGGTGTTGCTGGTTCGGAGGGCCACGCCCGCGATGACCGGGCGCCTGCAAAGCGCTTCGCAGGCTTCGAACAGCCTGGGTGGCTGGTCGTGACTGGCGTGGAGGTCGACCACGACGCGGTCTGCCCCAGTGACCTGCAGGTTAATCTCCCCAGTCCCGCGTAGCGAGGAAGCAAGGCAGTTACGCACCTCGTTCCAGCCCGCGCGCAGTGGCTCCATCAACACGATGCACGTGCCGACGTCGGCTACGTGACTGGAGTGAAGCTGACGGTAGCCGATTGTGTCGTAAT
>CAZHPJ010000483.1:0-2321 GCA_964534585.1 uncultured Sandaracinaceae bacterium
ACGTAGTCGCCGGCATCTAAAGAACCATCTCTAATCAAGACGTTAGCGACCGGACCTCGCCCGCGATCGAGATACGCCTCGAGCACGACGCCCTTCGCGGGGATGTTGGGGTTCGCCTTGAGCTCGAGAAGCTCGGCCTGCAACAGAACATTCTCGAGAAGGCTGTCGACGCCTTCGCCGGTGATGGCCGAGCACGGGATGAAGATCGTGTCCCCGCCCCAATCCTCGGGCTGGAGACCCAACGCGGCGAGCTCGTTTTTTACGGTGTCGGGATTCGCCTCGGCCTTGTCGATCTTGTTGACCGCCACGACGATGGGCACTTTGGCCGCCTGGGCATGGTTCACTGCCTCTTTGGTCTGGGGCATGACGCCATCGTCGGCGGCCACCACCAGGATGACGATGTCGGTCGCCTGGGCGCCACGGGCGCGCATAGCGGTGAATGCCTCATGTCCCGGCGTATCGAGGAACACGACCGGGCCTCGCTTGGTGTCGACGCGGTATGCGCCGATGTGCTGGGTGATGCCGCCCGCCTCGCTGGCGACGACGTCGCTCTCCCGAATCTTGTCGAGGAGTGAGGTCTTGCCGTGGTCGACGTGACCCATGACCGTGACGATCGGAGCCCGATGCTGTCGGTCATCGGCCTTGTCCTCGAACTCGCCGCGCGCGTCGCCGACGATTTCGTCCTCGCTTCGCGCAACGTTCTCGACCTCGTAGTTGAACTCGCCCGCCAAAACCGCAGCCGTGTCTGCGTCGAGGGTGCTGTTGATGTGGACGCCCGATACGCCGAGCTCCATCAGCTTCATCAAGACGTCGGTGGCCTTGAGGCTCATGCGCTGCGCCAGTGTCTGAAGCTGAACGCTATCGTCGATGCGAATCACACGCTTCTGTGCGCTAGGGACCGTAATTTCGGTCTGCTTGGGCTTCTGACCCGGCTGCAAACGCTTCTTGCCGGGTCGCCCCTGCGGGCGGCCCGTCGGACCAATCGACGAACGGCCGCGGATCTCGCGGCGCCGTGGCGCGTGCTGCTCCCGCTGCGCGGCGTGCTCGGCAACGATGCGACGACGCGCACCTTCGGAAAGAGGCGTGGCGCTTGGAGCCTTGGCCTTGCCACGGCGCATGACACCTGGGGGCAACGCGTCATGAGCAAAGCGGGCCTGCTCGCCTGGCTCTGTGGGGGGCTCGGATGCTGGATGCGGCGGCTCCGCCACGGGCGGGGCCTCCGGCGCGGCGGTGGCGGGAGGCGGCGGAACGGGCTCGGGGCTCGCGGATGCCTCGGTGGACCCCAGTTCTGGCTCGACCTGGGGCTCCGGAGCCAGCCCGGGGGCTGCCGCCGTTGCCGGCTCCGCTGCCGGCTCTTGGAACGCCGCGGCCCTGGGTGCATCAGCCGCCGCCGGCTCTGCCTCTTCGATTTTCTTGCGCCGCTTGCGGCGAACGACCGTCGGCCGAATTCGTTCTTCGACCATAGCCTCGCTGCGGTCCTTGCTAAACGATCGTTTGACGCGGTCCACTTCGACCGGATCGAGGACGCTCATGTGATTGCGCACCTGGATCCCTAGGGTCGCGATTCGCTGAATGAGGTCGCGATTCTCGACCCCCAACTCGCGAGCGACCTCGTAGACTCGAACCTTACTCATCCATCCTCCGATAAGGCCTCGACGCGCGACAGGCAATCCAGGATCGCACGGGCGATGCCCCGATCCGTAACCAGCAGGACGCCAAGCTCCGAACGACTGAATGCGTCCCCCAAGCTGGCCTTTGTCCCCCAAGTGACCGTCGCGCAACCAAGCGCCGTTGCAGCGTGTGCTAGCTCATCGCCGCGACCACGCGAATCTGTTGTGCGGATCAATAGATCCCCCTTATTTGCCTGCAGGGCGGCACGAACCGCGTCGCCCCCGAGAGCCAGGCTGCGAGTGCGCTGCGCCGAGCTCAGCAGGCCCAAGGCGCGCCGCTCGAGTTGCTGCACGAGCATCCGCTCGATGCTGTCGGGCTCGACCTGGGCAACACCGCGAAGCGCGCGCGCCAGTCCGCCACGGAGCGCAGCTGAACGAATACATCCTCGGCGCGGGTGGACCGATACACCCCGGCCCCCGAGCCGCCGGCCGAGATCCACCGCTACGTACGGCGCGCCGTTGCCCACAACCAAGCGCACCAGCTCGTCACGCTCGGCACGGCTACCGCACCCCGCGCACATCCGCCTCGAGGCCTTGTCTCGCTCGCTCTTACCCATGACGCCCAGCATCGACGGTTACTCCTGCTTCGGCTCCCCAGCGGTCCCGCCCTCGGTCCCGGTCCCGGTCTCGGTCACGCCCTCGGTCTCGGAC
>CAZHPJ010000484.1:0-2319 GCA_964534585.1 uncultured Sandaracinaceae bacterium
ATGACCAAAGAGACGCTTACTGTAACGATCAAGATAGGCGAGGACAATCGCTTCTGGTGTGGGGCAGACGGGGTTGGTTTGTGCTGCCTGACTCGCGGTGACGCGTTGGCGAATCGCTTCGTGGTAGGCCGTTGTTGTTTTTTCAATCTCCTGCAATCGATTAGCCTCCAGTGCAGGGAATTCGCGATTCGATAAGCTGCGCCGATCACCGCGTGGCAGTTCGCCATCACTCAGGCGCAGGATGTCACGACACTCAGCAAAGACCTCCCAACGTCGCTCGAGCCGCGGCACGGCCCAGGCAAAGCGTTCAATTTTGTTGAGCCCACCGACCACTGCGGCAGTTTGTTTGAGCACGCGCCGTTCGACATAGGAGCGTGGCAGGGGTAACCACCGTTCGGCCTGCTGCTGGAGTCGGTGACAACGCTGGTAGAAGCTCAGATGCGGTAAGGCGAAGGGATAAGGCAGATCCTTACGCCCCTCGTCGTCCAATAGCCAGAGGATCAGCGCCGGCAGCGCCTCGCGCAGCCGACCCTGACCGAACTTGCCCTGGTAGACCTCGCCAGTGCACTGTTTGCGTTGCGCCTGCAACAGCTCGCGCAAGCCACTGCGTACCTTGCTCTGGCGTAACAGGTTACGCAGCACCGTGTACTCGGTATCAAACAGCTTCTTGCCGATTGCCCCAAGAAAATGATAATGACAAATCAGATCCGGCGTCCCCTGTTGACGGAGCCTCTCTACCGCCTTGGCACCGGCGGCACCCAGATCACGCACCGTCGCCACCGGTTCGCCAAAGGCCGAAACAGTCTGCTCAACCGCTGGGAGCAGCTCTTGCTCATTTTCCGAGGTGACCTTCACCGCATGCAGCACCCAACCACGCCAACCATCGAGACACAGAAACAGGCCCCCTTTGCCCGATTCACTGGTGGCATCAATATGCAGCGGATAGCCCGTGTCCATGGCCGCGCGCAGGGCGGGGGTATGGCGTCGATGCAGGGCTTCAAGATAATGCAGGAACCGATTGCACAGCTCAGAGATCGAACCCGTCGAGAGAACGATCCCGTGCTCAAGGCGTAGCTCGGCACGAATCTCCTGGCGCTGCAGGTGGCGATGATAGCGTGCCAAACCCACCGCGACGATCAGGTCATAACTATAACGTTGTTGGCGAGGAACCAATTGGGCCAATCGCTGCGACACCTCAACCGGGTGAGACGGGTTCAGGGAACAGCGCTTGCGGATCTCGCGTACCTGAACCGTGCCACACTCCAACAGGCTGAGCATGCGTGTTTTGCTCTTCTGTACCTGCAGTACACCGCCACAGTGCCGACACTGCTCGGCTTCAGCGATAAATTCGACTTGAGCAGGCACACCATCGACGTTCGCGGCCCTGGCAATCTCGGGGCCAGACCATCCCGCCCGCTGTGCCTGTTCATGCAACAGTGTCAGGAGTGCGTAGCGCCCCCTTTTTTGCCAAGCTCTTCGAGAGCATAGCGGGCGAACACCTCGCTCACCTGCACCAGGGTGATCGGTGGCGAATGGCCGTGCAAGTGACGCACAACCTGAGCCGGTGCTAATCCGCCATGGCGGAGCAGAACCAACAGCACGTCGATAATGACGTCACTGTCCAGCGCAACCGCGTCGGCCGCTTCACTGGCACGGTGTGCATCAAGGCGTGCCTGACGTGCGTGTCGCTGGGCTTGCCCAATCGTCGGGTCGGCGTGAAGATAAAGATAGACCCAGTCGATCGTCTCCCTTTGTATCTCGCCCTGGCGAACCGCCTCCAATAACAACACCTGCACGCGCACACGCAGCAACTCCTGGAGTTCTCTCTGTGTCCACCCCGCCGTCGATTCCCGAACCAGGCGCTTCACCGTCGCGCCCAAGGTCCCGTCGCGAGAGAAATGCACATCCCCGTGCGAAGCGAGTCCCAAGCGATCGAACCCGGTGGGATCGGGGTTCGTGTAGTAACGCCCATTGTGGTTATAGCTGCGCAGAGTCGGGACCTGCTTGAGATAGCGAAAGGTGGTGGCACGTGAGGCATCGCCGAGTGCGGCCTGCATTTTATCGAAGGTCACGAGCGGGGTGGATTGCAGCAGCTTCGCGAGCAGGTCGGGGCTTCGTTTAGTCATAATGATACTGTATACCTATATAATGTCTAAACAAAGCATACTATATCATAATAGGTTAAGACTGCCTATAAAAACAGGCAGAAAAGCCTTCAAACGGGTCAATGATCGGATAATGGAGGGCTGCGAAGGGAGGAAAATGAGACAGTATGACTTACGCGTCTAAGCAGTTTTCAATAGTTATCAATGGCTTAGC
>CAZHPJ010000485.1:0-2318 GCA_964534585.1 uncultured Sandaracinaceae bacterium
ATGACCCGCGCTGCTTCGTCGACACTATCGTGGAATAGAACGCCCGCCACCACGAGCTCGACGGATGAATCCTCGAACCAGGCGAGCTTGTGGCGCACCGTCTTGAGGGACTTTCGTGTGGATTCGATCGGCGTCATCCGGTCGACGGAGATCTGTAGGGCATCGAGGCCAGCGTCGGCCAAGTCGGAAAGCATTGGCTTGGTCAACAAGAACGCGTTCGTCGACATGCTGACCTTGAGAAAGCCAAGCTCCTTGGCGTATCGCACCAACTCCACGACGTCCGGGTGCATCAATGGCTCGCCACCCTGAAAGCCGACCCGCAGGCAGCCGAGCTCTCGGATCTTGTCGAGGTACTTCTTCAGGTCATCGGTGTCAGGATGCGGAACCGAGTTGTCGTATTCGTTGCAATAGTGGCAATCGAGGTTGCATTGGTCGGTCAGGTAAAGGTGCGCCGTCCAAGGCTTTGTGTCGTACAAGCGCGGGGCCTGGCGTAATAGGCTCATCGTTCCACAGTCTTCTTGCGAGCTTGGGGCAGCGCGTCGATGCGTCCCTCTATCATGTTTTGGGCGCCATCCAAGTCCTCGCCAAGCTCCATGATCAGGCGTTCCGCCTCGGCGTGAGCCTCTGGGGTGTCGACGTCGATCCAGGTCGCGTCGCCGACGTCGGCTGCCTTCATTCGACCCTCCGCGGCCAGTGCTGCAACTCCTTGTGAAAGCGAGCAACCCTCCGGGCCGTTGACGACGTCCAGCGCTTCGATGAGAGCAGGCGTGATCAAGAAAAGACCTGTGTCTAGCGCGTTGTAGTCGTCGAGCTCTTTGGCGATTCGCTCGATGCGGTCGCCGCGCACCTGCACCTTCGTCGCATCGGCCAAGTCGAAGCACGCGTCGATCTGATAGTCGACACCGAGCACGGACTCTTGCTCCGTTACCGGATACGAAGCGACCGACTTCAGCAGTCGTGGCGACCACAAATGATCGCTCATCAAGAGCAAGGTCGGCCCCGTGACGAAGGCGCGCGCCTTCAACAGCGAGGTGCCATTGGGCTTTTCGTACTCCTCGTTCGAGAAGAATGAAAGCTTCGCCCGGTGCTCGTAGTCTGAGAGGCCGCTCCTCAGGTCTTCACCGAGGTACCCGATGACGATGCCGATCTCACGGATGCCCCCCTTTTCGAGTGCCCTGATGATGCGAACGATGAGAGCCTCACCCGCAACTTCGCGGAGGGGTTTCGGCACGGGCTTTCCATCGGCAAGGCGACTGCCGAGGCCGGCGGCGAGGATGACCGCACGGTCTCGTATCGGGGGTGTCGTCATTGCTGGAATCACGCGACTCTGCTACGGGCGTATGAATGACGCAACCAAACCTCAAACCGGCCACAGGCAAGCTCGGCGTACTCTTACCTGGGCTGGGCGCGGTAGGCACGACATTCATAGCGGGCTCTCTTTTGGCGCGGCGGGGGCAAGCTCAACCCGTTGGTTCGTTGACGCAGATGGGCACGCTGCGACTCGGGAAACGAACCGATGAACGCTCGCCTTTGATTCGCGATTTCGTGCCGCTCGCCGACATGAACGACTTGGTCTTCGGAGGATGGGACCTCTTCCGCGACAATGCGTACGAAGCGGCGACCACTGCAGACGTTCTCTCGACCGAGCATCTGAATGCCGTCAAGGACGAGCTTTCGGCGATCAAGCCGATGGAGTCGGTGTTTTTCCCCGAGTTCGTCAAACGCCTGCGTGGTGAGAACGTCAAGGCCAGCCAAAACAAAATGGAGCTTGCTGAGGCGGTTCGCGAGGACATCAGGCGATTCAAGAAAGAAAACGGCCTCGATCGCTGCGTTGCCGTCTGGTGTGGCTCGACCGAGGTGTACCGGGAGCCGACCGAAGCGCATTCATCTTTGGGTAAGTTCGAGGAGGGTTTGCGTCGTTCCGATCCGGCGATCAGCCCATCCCAGGTCTACGCTTACGCCTGCCTGCGCGAGGAGGTGAGCTACGCCAACGGGGCGCCACATCTCACGGCTGGAGACGTTCCCGCCATGTTGGAGCTTTCGCGCGAAACACAGACACCGGTCTGCGGCAAGGACTTCAAGACGGGACAGACCCTCATGAAAACCATCTTGGCTCCGGGCCTCGCGGCGCGAATGCTCGGCATTCAAGGATGGTTTTCCACCAACATCCTGGGCAACCGCGACGGCGAGGTCCTAGACGACCCGGAGAGCTTCAAGTCGAAGGAAGTCAGCAAGCTCGGCGTGCTCGACACCATTCTCCAGCCGGAGCTTCACCCTGAACTCTACGGCGATATCTACCACAAGGTGCGCATCAACTA
>CAZHPJ010000486.1:0-2317 GCA_964534585.1 uncultured Sandaracinaceae bacterium
CGACCGCACATACACGTTGCAGTCATCCGCGTACCGGACAAACGTGTGCCCGCGTCCCTCCAACTCCTTGTCAACTTCGTCGAGAAGTACGTTTGCCAACAGCGGCGACAAGACTCCTCCCACACAAAGGGTAACATCCCTCTGAATCGGGGCTCCGCGTCGGAATTGAGTGTCGAATCACGATCTGCTCTGGATCCACGAGCACCTCTTTTACAAGTAGGCGCAAGACTCGCTGTCGCTCCTGTACCGAGGATGTTTCGGCACCGTCCCGGAGGCGTCGCAGGAACTTCTCGAGGTTCTCGGCCAATGCAAGGTACGTCTCCCGGTCGAGGGTCTCCGCCGCCAGTGCATCGAGCTGGGCGCGAAGGGTAGACTCTTTCTTTCGAAGGTCTGGCATACGTTCACGCAGTTCCTCGAGCGATACCAGTTCCTCCTGGTACGCTTCCACCAGTCGGGTCATCGCTCGCGTACAGCGGTTGCGTTCAAGCTCCAGCCTGGTGTTCTGCGCTGTCGCAGGATTCGTGTCACGGAGGTCCTGAAGGCGCCGGTCGATCTCGTTGCGAATCAGTCCGGGGTCCGCCAGGAGTTTCATGACGTGCCCCCACACGAGTTCGTCGAGATAGTCCTGTCGGACGGGACGGCTGGAGCACACACGGCCATGCTCGTAGCGGTAGTCGTCGGAGCCGAGGCATCGATAATAGTACAGCTTCCGCTTGCTCGTACGGGTCGACGTTCGGTAGTAGCTATAGCCACAACTCGCACAAGCCACGAGACCCTGGAGCAGCGATGGTTCCTTTGTGCGGCGCAGAGCAAAACGCCGATTATCGTGAAGCCGGCGCGCGGCCAACTCGAAGACCTGCTCGGACACAATGGGCGGAACAAGAATTTCAATCCACTCGGTGCGAGGTTGTTCTCTGGTTATGTGCCCGGTTGCCACTCTCTTTCCCCGCCGTCGGACGGCTCTTGTGACCTTGGCCCGGACGTCGCTTCGCCGCGTCTTGCCGAACGAGGCGCGTCCGCAGTAGGCCGGGTTGCGGAGCATTCCCCAGATCGTCGAGCGGTCCCACCGCGATTTCCCCGTCGCGGTGGCGATACCTTGCTTGCCCAGCCAACGTGTCAGCCCGGCGATGGACTCGTTCTCTTCGACGTAACGCCGAAATAACTCGCGAACCACCGCAGCCTCCCGCTCCACGATATAGTACCGTGCCTCGTTCTCTTCACTCTTGCGCACATAGCGATATCCGTAGGGGGCACCAGACAGCACTGCTGGGGAGCCGGAACGCGCCCGGTACAGCTTGCCCCGCCGAGTTCGCTCGGCGATCTGTGCCCGCTCATACTCAGCAATCATCCCCTGAAACTGTAGCAGTAGTTCATCCTCAGGTGTATCTGCCTTTGGTCCCTTGAGAAATCGAACCTCGGTGCCGACCCGTGCAAACTCCTCGATGAGCAGGGTCTGGTAGGCGTAGCGACGGGCGAGCCGGTCAGGCGCATAACACAGCACCACCGGAATCTCGACCTCAGCTGCCAGGTCCCGGAGGCGCTCCAGCCCAGGTCGAATCAGCGTAGCGCCCGAGTAGCCCTCATCCTCGAACACCCAGTCCTGCGGCACCTCCAACCCCGCCGCCGCAGCCTGAGCACGTAACGCTGCCGTTTGGCTGGCAATGGTCTGTTCCTCTTTCTGTCGAGCAGAGGAAACGCGCGCGTAGATTGCCACTGCTGTCATCATGGCCAAAGTCCCCCTTCGTCAATCGCCGGCGTTCCGGCACCAGCAGTCGATAGGCTTGGGCAAGATGGGCTTCGCCCAAACGATCGAAGACGTAGTCCAGGTCGACCTGTCTATCGTCCATCTTGAGAACGGGTTACCAGACGCTCCAGGAACTCCTTCAAGGCCTGTGCGACGAGCGCGCTTATCGTCTTTTCGGTCCGCTTGGCCTGTCTCCGAACGTGCCGAACGAGATCCGTCGGGAGCTTCACGGTAAACACCACCTTCGAACTCGGCACCTCGACGGTGCCTTGATCGCGGGCTTGCTCCACGTAACGCCAGGCCTGCCGCTCGGACAAGCGGTATCGCCGAGCGAGTTGGCGCACCGCTTCGGCTGGATCCAGACCTGTCGCCAGCGTTTCGGCTGCGGCATTGACGCGACGCGCGTACTGATCTGCTCGGGCTCGACGTGTACCTGCCATGACATAGACATACTACCATCAACGTCATTATAATGCTACCCTTTATGTCGTGGTTGTGAGTGGGACCGCTTTCCCCCTACGTAGGACAGGTGGATCTCGAAATCGAAGTTGCCTATTGTGTGGGAGGAGTCAT
>CAZHPJ010000487.1:0-2288 GCA_964534585.1 uncultured Sandaracinaceae bacterium
AAAGCTACCTTGAATCAGCATATTTACCAGCGCAGACCTGTAAACAACAGCGCTATTCCGGACGTAATTTTCGCGCTGTTGATCGCCAACGGGCTGGTATTTGCGGCCCAGTACTGGTCGCCGGCATTCATGAACCAGTTCTTCGCGCTGTGGCCGATTGGCTCTCACCGCGGCCAGTTCATGCCGTGGCAACTTATTACCTATGGCTTTATGCACAGTCCGTACGTGCTGAGTCATATCCTTTTCAATATGTTCGGCCTGTGGATGTTTGGACGCGATGTTGAGCGAATCATGGGAGCAAAACGCTTCTTCATTTATTACATCACAACTGTAGTGGGCGCGGGTGTCGTGCAACTGCTGGCTGCGTTTGTAACGAATGGCGACTATGCGACCATCGGGGCGTCTGGTGGCGTGTTCGGGATTTTGCTGGCCTATGCGATGGCTTTTCCCAACAGAATGGTTGTATTGATTATTCCGCCGATTCCGATGAAGGCGAAGTATTTTGTACTGCTCTATGGGTTGCTGAATCTTTACCAGGGGCTCAGCGGTTCGGCGCCGGGTGTGGCAAACTTTGCCCACCTGGGTGGCATGTTGTTTGGTTTTCTGCTGATACAGCGCTGGCGACTGCAGAAAAGGGGTTAGAGAATGGGAAACATTGTCGCATTGACTCTGGCGACAGTCGTACTGGTAAGCAAGTGATCACAATCAAGGACTACCAATGAGTAAAATTATCATGTTGCTGGCAACCGGGCTTTTGGTTACCGCTTGTGGTGATCCCGAACCGCCAACCGCAGAACCACAACTCAAGACCGAAACCGTTTCCGGAACAGTTGTGTTTCGGGAAAGAATCGGTCTCACACCGGAGTCGCGACTGGAGGTGGAGCTTCAGGATGTGTCGCTATCAGACCTGCCAGCAAAAGTAGTTGCGACTGCAGCAATCGACCATCCGGGCCAGTCGCCGATCAGTTTTACGATCGAATACATTGCCGATCAAATAGACGATCGGCGCAGCTACAGCATCAGCGCCAGGGTGCTGGATCGTGGCCACCTGATAATGGTGTCGGATTCAATCAGTCCGGCGCTTACCCGCAACGCACCCGATGAGGTAACCGTCTATGCTGTGCGTGTTTCGCAGAGCAAACAAAGCCAGCCGGATGCAGGCATTGTCGGTACGCGTTGGATACTGAGTACGGTAGACGGCAAGCAGCTTAGCCGTCGTGAGCAGGGACCAGACATTCAGTTGACGCTCGATGGCGGCACTGTCAGCGGTTTTGGCGGTTGCAATCGATTCAAGGGCAGCTATGAGCTTGCGGGAAACAGGCTGACTATCGGAAATCTTGCTGTAACCATGATGGCCTGTGAAAGCGGCGGCGACCTTGAGTCCGGGTTTCTAAGCGCACTCGGTAAACTACAAGAGGTCCGGGTGATGGGCAGGACCCTGCTCGGCTATGACCAGGGCGCGCTAATCATCAGTTTCGAAGCAGATCCGGTTCGATAGGAGCTACAGGGAGAAACGAACGCCAAGCGCGGCGGTCCGGCCCAGGTTGGGGCGTGCGCCGTACGGGTGTCGTGCCACGATTGCCTGGTTGTCGGTGAGGTTGTCTATCCGGCCATAGAAGTTCACATGATCATTAAACTGATAGTTTGCCGCGAGGTCGAGCGTAAGCCACCTGTCGGTCATCTCGAATCTATCGCATGATGCGCGCACGCAGGTCTGGTCAACATAGTTAGCGCTTAGATAGGAAGCAAAGCGTCCTTTTTCAAGGCCGAGCGATACGAGGAACTGCTGCCGCGGGATATAGGGTAGCGGGTCGCCTTTTGAAACGTTGCCGAAAAAGTCTGTATTGGCGATGTCTGTGTCGAAGGTTGCGTCAAGATAGGTATAGGACAGCGTGAACGGCAACGAATATTCCGGGTTCGGCGTAAAGTCATGCGTTAAGAGAAATTCGAGACCAAGAACACTGGCGGCGTCGCCATTAAATGCGTCACCGATTTCACAGTCGGAACCCGACGACGAGGTGCACTGGCCCAGCAGGTTGTTGTAGTCGGTGAAGAACAGGGCAGTGTCCACGTAGGTGTCTTCGCCCGAGTAGCGGATTCCCAGTTCGTAATTGGTGCTATTTTCTTCGGAAACATCCGGTGCGTTGCTCGGTGCCGTAAACCCTTTATGAATCCCTCCGTACAAAGCGACGGCATCATTCAACACGTACAACGCACCCATGCCCGGAATCCACACACGGGTGCGGTTTGAGCGGGTATCACGTAGATTCGAGGGGTCGCGACTGGCC
>CAZHPJ010000488.1:0-2286 GCA_964534585.1 uncultured Sandaracinaceae bacterium
GGTCCCAATTCGCTCCGCCGAGGAAGGTCGAGTAGACCAGTCCGCCAGTCGGGCTCACTCGCGCGACGAACGTATCGCTCGCGCCGCCGTTGTAGGTCCTATCGTACGCGCCTGGGCTCGTCGGGAAGGACAAGGCGGCTCGTGGGAAGACTCCGACCGACGTTTGGTGGCACACCATCGTCCCGACGAACGGCAGGGAGAAGACCGGGTACCCGACACAAAAACCATTGGGAGTGCTCGAGCGGATCATAAAGGTGCACACCGAGCCCGGCGATACCGTCCTCGATTTCTTTGCGGGGAGCGGGACGACCGGCGAGGCGGCCGCGCGTCTTGGTCGGGGGTTCGTGCTCATCGACGAGCACCAGGACGCGATCGCGACCATGCGCACGCGGTTGGCGGAATGGGAGCCGGACATAGAGGTCCACGAGACAGACCAGCGAAGAAGTCAGCGTGGTACGAACTCGACCTCGAACACGTGAGGCCAGAGCTTTCCGGTCAGCAGGAACGTTTTCGACTCCAGCTTGTAGGCGATGCCGTTGAGGACGTCAGCCCGCATCGCTTCGATCCGTGACAGCAATCCGCTCGCGTCTATGCTCGCCGTGACGTGCCCGGTCTTGGGGTCGATGCGGACGATTTCGTTGCGCTGCCAGATGTTGGCGTAAATCTCCGAGCCTACGCATTCCAGCTCGTTCAGCTTCTGTACGAAACGCCCGTTCTTCGATACGCTCACCTTGCGAAGAAGCGCCATCGACTCCGGGTCACGGAACTCCAGAATCGACGAACCATTGCTCATCACGAGCTCCGTCCCGTCGTAGCACAGGCCCCAGCCCTCGCCGTCATAGCGGAGCGTTTCGATCTCTTCGAGTGTTGCCAAATCCGACACGAGGGCAAGACCCGATCGCCACGTGAGCTGAACCAAGCGCTCGCCGACCAGAGACAACCCTTCGCCAAAAAATCTCGTCTCTAGCTTGCGTTGCGCTAGCACCTTACCGTTTTCGAGCTTGACCTTGCGTAGCGAGGACCGCCCGTACTGACCGGTGCTCTCATACATGACGCCTTCATGCCAGATGAGCCCCTGTGTGAAGGCGTCGGTTGCATGCGGGTACTTGCGAATGACACGCGGATAAAGCTGTTCGATCGCTGGCGCTTTCGCGGGGCGCGACGTCTCGTCCGGGGTGATGTTCACCGGAGTGACGGTTTCTTCGGCTGGCCCGCGACAGCTCGGAGCAAGCGCGATGCCTAGCGCGACGAGGCCCGAGGCGAGCACACCAGCCCAGAGATCGCGCGTGGACTGCCGGTCGGCGCGCTCGAGCACTTCGGTGTGGCGTCGTTGATCCCCTAGCATGCAGTCGGGAGCCTAGCCCTCCCGGGTTGGGACGCCAATGCTTGACGTCGGCTGTGCCACCCGTTAGCTCCAAGCCGTGCAATCCGATTCCTCGAGGTCTTTGAGGCCGCGCGTGCAGAGTGCGGGCGTGTCCTTGCGGCCGACGCGCGCCGAGGTGTTGCTCGACGCGATCGGACACAACCTGCAAGTGGTGCGCGGCGCGGCGCGCGGACGCAAAGTTCTTGCGGTCGTGAAGGCAGATGCGTACGGGCATGGTGTTGTTCCGGTCGCTCAGCGCTTGCAGGCCGAAGGGGTCGACGGCTTTGGCGTCGCGCTTGCCGAAGAAGGCATCGAGCTTCGTGAGGCTGGCATCGACCGCGCGATTCTCGTCCTCAACGGGATCAGCGGCGGCGCCCACCGCGACATCATCGCGGCCGGTCTCACCCCGGTGGTCTACGAGCTCTCGGAGGCCAGCGCGTTCGACGCGGTTTCCGGTGATCGCCCTATCGACGTACACCTCAAGGTCGACACCGGGATGGGTCGCCTTGGCGTGCCGCTCGCCGACCTCGCCGATTTCCTTCGCGCGCTTCGCCGATTCCCTTCGATTCGCATAGCGGGCCTCATGACGCATCTTTCCTCGAGAAGCGGAAGGCGGAGTTCAAGGGCCGGTAGCCGCTGCGCATGGGGTCGTGGTCGGAGCTAAACGACGGGCGTCGCGCCATCCGCGCGCGCTGGAAGAGCATCTGGCGCGTGGCCCGGATCGACCGCTCCACCCGCTACGCCGTCGCAGCCATCCGGCCGGGCGATCACGTCCTCGACCTCGGTGCCAGCGAGGGGCGCTTCGGCGCGAAGCTGCCGCGCGAGGTCGAGTATTGCACGCTCGACATCGATCCGCGTGTACGCGCCGATTTCCGCTCCATCGAGGAGGTCGAGGACGCCTCCTTCGACGTGGCGGTGAGCTT
>CAZHPJ010000489.1:0-2282 GCA_964534585.1 uncultured Sandaracinaceae bacterium
TTGATCGCAGACCTCGCCAGTGACCGCCGCGCACAGGTCTTAGTTCGCCACATGGTGCGGCTCTGCCACGAGCTCGGGGCGCTCGTAGTCGCCGAGGGTATCGAGCAGGAAACCGAGATGAAGGTGGTCATCGATTGCGGCGCCCACTACGGTCAGGGCTACTACTTCGCACGCCCGGCGTATCCCGCGCCTGGTGTCAGTGCGACGCCGCTCGCGGCGATGAGCAAAGGGGCCTGAGCGACGTCACTCAGAACGGGACGGACTGGTAGGTGATGTCGCCAGCTTCGTGGCCTTGGATCTCCAGGATCCCGCTCACGCGCGGGCGTTCTGGCCCATGCTGCATTGCGACTATCAGGTCGACCGCGCTGCCAACCAGCTGTGCGATACAAGCTCGTTCCGCCCCGCCACAGCCCGCGGCCAGAAGGAGGCCTTCGATCGCGTCCTTGGTGTTCCAGCAGTGCACCCCGAGCAGGTGCCCTGGTTCGCGTCCGACTATTGCGGCTAAGGCCGTCATGGTGTCTGCGCCTGCCAGATCGTTGATCACGAGATGCTCCGCGTGGAGGCGCGTGCCGTGCCCGATCGCTTCGCCCAGCGAGATTCCGGCAGCAGCGGCGGTCAGCGAGACCATGCGGCTCCGATCGATGTCGAGATCGGGAACGGCCTCGATCGCCACGGCGTTCTCCGTTTCTGGCAGCTCGCGGGCCAACGCCGACATCACTTCGGTCACGCCGGAGTCGCGAGGACCCGCGACGACGATGTTGCGGCACTCCGCAATAGCCTTCCCCAAGTACGTGACGGCGTCCGTGCTCATCCAACCCTGCTCCGCGAGTTGTTCGAGCGACTTCGAGCTGCGGGCGTGGAGCTCGATCACGGGGCCCTTCGTCACCAGAGGCGGCTGCATGATGGTCAGCCGCGGACCAAACGATAGCCGTCCGTGCAGGATGGGTTGAGTTCCGAGTGCCTGTCCGCTCTCGGCAGCAAGCCGCCGCGCCACTCTGCGCAGGGCGACCTCGGAAGAGAATTTCAACGATGCCGCCTGGAGACCCTCGCCCTTGTCGATGAACACGTGCTCGGGGCCGTTCACGACCACCGTGCGGACCGATTCGTCGGAAAGCACATCATCGAGCGCGCCCAAACCAACCGCCTCGTGCAGTGCAATGTGCGCGACCTGGTGCGTGTCGACGCCGGCGTTCATCGACCCGTCGCTTTGCATGGAAAGGAACGACTCGGCGATGGCGGCGCGTGCTGCCGACCAGCGTTGCTGATTTTTCATCGCAGCGGGGTCGATGTTCTCGACGTCCATGCGCTCGGCGAGACGGCTCAACAACACGCTCAACGGGTCAGCGACGGGAACCGGGCTTTCGGTCCTTGCGGGAAGCGGCGCCTCAGCGGTCTCCCTGCGCTCGATGCGAGGCGGCAGGCTCGTGGCTCGGACATCTTTGGGCCCAGGCGTTCTCGAGCTCGAGCTCGAGCTCGAGCCGATCGAGCGACGCACCTCCCTCGAACGCCTCAGCGGTGCCGAGCTTTGGGCTGGCATCGCTTGCTTGGCGGTGAGCGGAGGCGGCTCCGAAACACGCGGAGCCGAGCCCGTCCGTTCGGAGTCGTCGTTTGTGGGCTCGAGCGTGATGATGAAATCAGCGATGTAGATCTTGTCGCCCTGCTTCAGGGACTGTGGCGAGGTGATCTTGCGCCCGTTGACCCAGGTTCCGTTGGTGCTGTTGAGGTCGACGATGACCGCCTGTTCGCCCTTTAGAGTCAAGCGTGCGTGCTGCTTGGAAACATTGCGCTTCGATAGGACGATGTCATTGCCCTGGACGCGGCCAACGGTCAGCTCCGGCTTCGAAAAATCGAGCTTCCGTCGCACGCCTCCCTCATCGGTGATCACGACCGCGTACATGTCCGGTGCTCATTCAAGAGGGGGTAACGCCTCCCGTCAAGTCACTGCCAATTCTCGCCCTGTCGGCTGAGGCTGCCCCTCTGGCTCACCCACTCGGCCTATTTCACGAACTCATGGAAATCATTGCTGATTCAGCTTCCCATGGGTCTGCTCGAGGCAGATTAGGGTTAAAAAACCACCCGCTTCGGTGGGAATCCATACCACCGAACGGGTCAACTGGGGTAGCTTACGCCGCATGCCGGGAGGGTTTCTGATTGTCGAGGACGAGCCGACACTGGCTCGGACCCTTGCTCGTACATTCGGTCGCCACGGGCCGGTCGAGGTCGTGCACAGCATGGCGGCAGCGCGCGACAAACTGGAAAACCGCTCGGAGTGGACCGGCGTG
>CAZHPJ010000490.1:0-2278 GCA_964534585.1 uncultured Sandaracinaceae bacterium
GCGTCATCGACGTCGCGGTATCCGATGGTCAAGGGCTCAACGAGATCGCCAGCTTCTGACGTGAATTTCCGTTGACGTATCGCGCGGTTTCGAGCGCACTTCATTCGACGAACCAGCCGTCCAGCTGCTAAGATAGTGACTGGGGTGCCGCGCTATAGGTTGCGATATCAGTCGACCAATCTCGAGATGCCTCTCGGGGAGTTTTCTATCGGTCGAAGCTCGTCATGCAACCTTGCATTGGCGGACGGGCTGGTTTCGCGAAAGCACGCGGTGTTTCACGTTGGGCCTGACGCCGTCGTGGTCGAAGATCTTGGTAGCCGCAATGGCGTTGCGGTCAATGGCGTGCGTATCAATGGCCCTCGGCGGCTAGCGCACATGGACCGCGTGTACATCGGTTCGCAAGAGCTCGTGCTGATCGACTCGGTGAAGATGAAGGAAGGCACGAAGGAAACCGCCGAATACGTCGTGTGCGCGTCGTGTGGTGCGATCAACGGCGCGGCAAAGCGCCGCTGCGGCGAATGCGGCAAGCGACTCTCCTCGACCGCAGGTGATACGCTCGCAAGCACGAACAGCAGCGTGGACTCGTCTGCACATGCCTGGGGCGCAGAAGACACGCGCACCGCGCGAGCGCTGGACGTGATCGCGGGTATCGCAAGCAAGGCGATCGCCATGGGCCGCTTCAAAGAAGCCGAGCGCATCCTGCTCCCTCACCTCGATACGCTCCTCGAGCGCGCGCTCTCGCATCAGCCGTTGAGCGACTCCGAAAAAGACGATCCCGACACGCTTTTCATGGGAGCAACCACCTATGCGTTGCAGTTGGCCCAAGGCTTGCGCGACACGAAATGGATCGACTGGGTTCTCCGGATGCACACCGCGTCTGGGCGGCTCATGGAAGCGGAAACCATCGAAGCTCTGCACAGCCTCGTGCGGAGCAACAAGTACTCCAAGTCTCGCTATCTTCGCGCGTACCTTCACGTCATCCGGAATCAGGCGGTGGACTACGGCGCGACCGAGCGGTTCCTCATGCGACGCATCGAGGGCCTAGAGCAGGTCGTTTCGGCGCACTAGCCTGCTCGGCGAGTCGCGGGCCCTGCGTGGCGCAACGCGCTCATCGCATCGACAAGGCGGGCGTCTGCCGGCAATTCATCTACGAGGGCGAGCACCTCGTGTGAAGGGGCTTCGCCCGCTCGCCCGTACAATCGGGCACCGGTATCGAGCCAGCGCGCGCTACGCAGCGCACAGCCCAAGCGAGCGGCACACTCCGCGACCCCACGAATGCGGCTTGGCTCGAGGTTGATGCCTTCCTCGATCTGCTCCTCGAGCTCGGGCACGCCGCGCGACATCATCCGCTCGGCATCGGCCAGGCGGCCCTGACCGATGGCGCGGTCCACGACCTGGGAAAGCAGATGGAATGTCCAACCGGAGGCCGCGACGTCGCGAACGGAGGTGCTCACGCCCTGCTCGGTCGGAACCGCGCCGCAGTGTGGGCATTGTGGGCTCGAGCTCGGATACGGAACCGCACACTCTATACAAAACGTGAGCCCGCACGTGGTCCGGTGGTCCTTCTTCACGGCATTGGGCACCAGGAACACCAGCTCCTGCGTCCCTATGCGGATTCGGTCTCCGTCCTTGAGCGTGGCGCGGCCAACGAGAGGCCGTCCGTTGAGCTGAGTCCCGTTGCGGCTGTGAAGGTCTTCGAGCGCCGGCTCAGAGCCAGAGAGATCGATACGAATGTGCCGGCGCGACAGCATCGGATCGTCAATCGTCATGTGACCCATCGACCCACGGCCGACGACGACCTCGTCGCCGATCAGGTCAACCTCTTGTAGATGAAACCGCAGACGATACCGCAAGCTCGGCCCCTCAGGATTCATCAGGGTACCTGGGGAAACGGGGCGGTGTAAATCCTACCCCTCCCTACGTTGGTGCTATTTCTTTTCGTCGACGTCAGGGGTGTCGTGACGCCGGATCTCGCCGGTGATGCGGTCAGCGATGTCGGCGTGCTGGTCGTCGTTGCTATCGTCGGCAACCATGTCGACCAAAGTCTCTCTAGCCTCAGCCGGCTCCGGCTTCTTGTTCTTTCGAAGCTGACCGAGCCGTGCGACCGTCTTCGGGTCCTCGAGTATCAGGCAGTAGAAGCCGTAGAATTCATTGTTGTCGACCGCCCGCGCCAACATCCGCGGTTCTCTCCATTCGTACCATTCCGTGGACGCGGCGCCGGGCTCGGGAACTACTCTTTTCTTCTTGGCCTTGCCATAGCGCTGCTGCAGCGCGCTCC
>CAZHPJ010000491.1:0-2278 GCA_964534585.1 uncultured Sandaracinaceae bacterium
AGCGATGGAAGCTACACTGCGTCCCATGGTTGTGGATCTGGACGCTTTCACCGTGCAGAACGTGTTCGAGTCCGGTTATGGAGCCGCCGCGCAGGACGAGACCACGGTGTTAGTGCACTGCGGGGCCTCCACGACCACCGTGAACATCCTTGCCGACGGCACAACCGCCTTCACGCGCGATATTGCCAACGGTGGAAACGGGATTACCGAAGAAATTCAGCGGCAGCTCAGCATCGGCCGGGACGAGGCGGAGGCCTACAAGTGCGGTGGGGAAGGGCGCGGGATCGTTCCACGAGAGGTGCCCGAAATCGTCAACCAGGCGGTCGAGCAGCTTGCGGGAGAAATTCAGCGCTCGCTCGACTTTTATCTAGCGACGAGTGGCGACCGCGAGCTGAGCCGCATCTGTGTGTCGGGCGGCACGGCGAACATCCAATCTCTGCTCGATATCCTTCAGGAGCGGGCGCGGGTGGCTGTAGAGGCGCTCGACCCCACTCGAGTGGCCGATGTGGACGAAAGGGCGGTGGGGGATTTGCAGGGCCGAGCATCACAGGCGGTGGTGAGCATCGGACTGGCTCTGCGCAAAGAACGGGAGCGTAACTGATGATTCGCATCAACCTGCTACCCACCGATAAGAAGAAGCGTGCTCGACGCATCGCCCATTCACCTCTTCCCACAGGCGACTTCAGCTTGGGAACGTGGGGCGCGATCTACGGGGGTGCGATTGCCGTCTGGCTCGTAGTCCTCGGACTCCTCTACTTTTCGCAGAGCGGTGAGCTCGAGGCTGTTGCCCAAGAGAACAAGACGCTCGAAGCACGCCGAGATGAGCTCCAAAGCAAGACCAAGGGCCTGGCCGATGTCGAAGGGCGCCTCGAGAAGAGCCGACGCCTCGAAAAGGTCGTCCAGGAGCTCGAGCGCGCACGCCGAGGCCCGACACGCGCCGTCATGGAGCTTTCCAAGGTGCTGAGCAGTCCGGGGGGGCCGACCATCAACCCTGCGAAGCTCGAGCGCATGCGTGAGGAGAACCCGCTGGCCGGATACAACGAATCTTGGGACGTGCGGAGGCTCTGGCTCACTCGTTTCGAGGAAGTCGACCGCGAATGCAAGATGACGGGGCTGGGGCGCTCGAACGAGGATGTTGCCGAGTTCTTGCGTCGACTGACCCTTAGCGAAATCTATGAGGGCGTGACGTTGCAACGAACGCGGGCGACGCGAGACCCGGATACGGAGCTCCAGATGGTGGGCTTCGATATTACCTGCAAGGTGAAATACTGATGGCCAGTCTCGAGGATACGTTCGTTGGGCTGCCGGGTTGGGCCAAGGCGCTGGCGCTCGTGGGGGTGCTCGGCTTGCTTGGCGGCGCATACTACGGCGTCGTTCAGGACAGAATGTCGAGCGACCTCGAGGCCGCACAGCAGAAGCAGAAGCAGCTCCAAGAGCAGATTCGCGACGCCGAGCGCCGCGAGAAGCAGTACCTCGAGCTCACGCAGGAGCTTGCGAATCGAGAGGTCGTTGACCGGCAGAACCGCAGAACCCTGCCCGAGAATGCCGAGATTGCTGCCTTCCTTCAGGATCTCAACCGGGTAGCCGAGCTCAGCGGTCTAACGATTCGCCTCGTCGAACCTCGTCCGGAGCAGCGCCAGGAGCTTTACTCGAAGATTCCAGTCGTGCTCGCGCTGACCGGCCGATTCCATCAGATGGGGAAGTTCTTCTACAACGTCAGCAAATTGGATCGCGCTATCAGCATGGAGAACATCCGGATGACGCAACCGAAGCTGTTGCCGTCTGGGGAAATGATCATCGACGTCGACGTTCGTGCAACCACCTACCGGCGCCCGCCCACCAAAGGAAAATAGGCAGCCATGAGCTCTACGATTCGAATTTTCGCCTGCCTCCTACTCGTCGCCACGATTGGTGTGGCGGGCTGCGGTTGGGATGGCGAGGAGGAGTATCAGGGCGGCCTCGGTATGGGCGACGGCGACAAGAAGGAGTCGGACGAGGGCGACCGCGACGAGAGCGAGCCCGTGACGGACTCCGGCCCGGTCGTGTACACCGACGACGACTTTTCGGAGCTCGACATCCAGAACCGCGATCCCTTCCGTTCATTTGCCAAGGCGTTCAAGGCGCAGGCTGCCGCTCCCGCGCAGCGTCGCGTGCTCGGCCGGCAGCACCACGTCGTGATCCGCGTGGAGGAACGCGCCGCCGACGAACCCGTGGACGCTGATGCTGACGGCGACCGTCGCGGGAATGCTGATATGACCAGGCCCGCGCCTGTTGGGAG
>CAZHPJ010000492.1:0-2272 GCA_964534585.1 uncultured Sandaracinaceae bacterium
AGGCTCATGAAGAAGTTGTTCGTGGGGTGGCTGGCGCCGGCATTGTCGCGTTGCGCAGGCCCCGCACCGCCGCCGATCTGAAGGTCTCCCCCCAAAGAGAAGTTACGGGACACGCGCCAGCCAGCCTTGGTGCTCACCGCGGCGTCGGTGAGGCGCCCGAACGTGGCGACATAGATGCCGACGTCGAGGAACTTCGTGAGCCCCGCACGCATGCCGAGCGAAGCCAACCATGGCCAGCCGGTCGAAAAATCGAGGGTTGCCACGCCCGCAGGATTGGGTGCGCCCGCATGTGTCACGGTATTGCGAAGCGGGTCGGCGCGTTCCGCCTCTTTGTCGCGCTTCGCCGGGTCGGCGGGCACGACGGCCGTGCTCAGAATCACTTGAATTAGGCGGACGCGCGGGGATTTTTGGAGGCGGATCTGCTCGACGTGGTTCGCATAGCCGTCGGCCCTCACCTCCAACTGATGGGTGCCGTCGGGCAGGTCCCCCTCCCAGGGAACGCGACCACGCGCCTCGCCGTCGATGAAGAGCTGCGCGTCCGATACGTTGGCCTCGACCCGAACCGGCACGCCCAGCGGGTTGAGATCTGCGTAGACCTCGCAGTTGCGGTTGGGCCCGACCGAGCACGTACGGCGCACCTCGCGGTAGCCCGGAGCGCGCACGACGACTGCATGCGTTCCGAGCTCCGCAGGCTCGATAGTGACGGGCGGGTTGCCGTAGTCCTCACCGTCGATCGTCACGGTGGCGTCGGGAACGCTGGCGCGAACCAAAATGCGCGCGACGTCCGTGCTCGCGGTCGTAAACCTCACCGAGACCACACGCTCGCGTCCGGCGATGACCGTCACCGTTTGTTCGACGCTCTCGTAGCCGGTCGCCCGAGCCAAGACGATGTGCTCACCGGGCGTCAGCGCACCTTTGGCTGCGGGGGCTACACCGATATCGACACCGTCGAGACTGATAATCGAACCCGGCACGTTGGCTATGACCCGCAGACTGCCGAGGTCGGGAGCCACTCGAATCGTCGCCTCGACCGTCGTTAGCTCGTTTGCCTTGATCGTCACGGACTTCGAAAAGGGTCGATAGCCCTCTCCTGGGCTTCGGATCTCGACGGCGTGCTCGCCCTCGGTCAGGCCGTCGACGACCAGAGGGGTTCCTCCGCGTCGCTGTCCGTCGATGAACACGGGCATCCCGGTCACATCAGCGGTGATCAGGAGTGAGCCGGTCTTGGGGGCTTGAGGCTGCAGCGCAACGGGAATGGTCATCACCTTGCCGCCGACCAAGTCCACCCATTTCGAAAAGGTCGCGAAGCCGCGCTTCCCAACCTGCACCAGGTGCCGGCCGGGGGTGAGCGTCTTGCGCAGCGGTACATTGCCTGACGGTTCGCCATCGATGCGAATCGCCGCACCGGTGGTGGCGTCGTCGCTCGCGGTAATCACGACGACCGCTCGGGGAGCCTCCTGCGCCAGCGCCTCCGACGAGACGACGAGCAAACCAAGCACGAACACCGCCCGCACGAACCCATCAACGCCAAGCAACCCTTGCATAATCCCTCAGACGCACCGCAATAGGGCCGATTCACCCGCGCCCCCAGTGCCTCGCTCGTGTTTACCCCCAGCCCTGAGGTCGGCCCAATAAATGACCGGCCGTGCCTCCGATGAGGCGAGAATTTTCGAATTGGGACTCGCCTAAGGCGTGACGAACGTAGCCTCGAACGGATCGAGCGCTTCGGGATCGGGTGTTTCGGTCGCTCCGAGGGGAGGGAGCACCCGAGCAGGCGGGACAGGGTCTCCTTCGCGGCGGAAGCGGAAGTCCTCGAGCTCGGCCAGCCCATACGCGAGCGCTTCGAGACCAATGCGCTCGCGCTTCGCCATGTGCTCGAGCAACCGCCGCATCCTGCTTTTCATCGAGCGGGTTAGCGCGCCGCGCTCGTACGAGACGTAGTAGAGCTTGGGCGACGGCAGCATGCACGCAAGGAAAGCCGACTCGGCTGGACTCAGCTCGATGGGCTCCCGGCCGAAGTAGTAGGCCGCCGCGTACCTGAGGCCGTAGACGCTGGGTCCGTACTCGATCACGTTGAGATAGAGCTCGAGGATCTCGTCTTTGTCGAGGGCGTTCTCGAGCCACCACGTGAGAATGACCTCTTGGACCTTCCGGGCGATGGTTTTCTCGCGCTGCAGGTAGAGGTTCTTGGCGAGCTGCATCGAAATCGTACTCGCACCGACGACGTAGCGGCCCTCCTCGCGCACGGGCGTGAAGTCCGCCGCGTAGATCC
>CAZHPJ010000493.1:0-2270 GCA_964534585.1 uncultured Sandaracinaceae bacterium
GCAGTGCTTCAAGAAATCGAAGCGGCGAAAGGCGAGATCATCCTCTTCATCGACGAGCTGCACACTATCGTAGGCGCAGGCGCCGCGGAAGGGTCGATGGACGCAAGCAACATGCTCAAGCCGGCGTTGGCACGGGGTGAGCTGCGATGCATTGGCGCAACCACGCTCGACGAGTATCGCAAGCGCATTGAGAAAGACGCCGCGCTCGCACGACGGTTTCAGCCGGTCTTTGCAGGCGAGCCCTCGGTGGCCGACACGATCGGCATCCTGCGGGGGCTCAAGGAGCGCTACGAGATTCACCACGGCATCCGGATTCAAGACTCCGCGATCGTCGCTGCGGCGAACCTCAGCCACCGGTACATCACGGACCGCTTCTTGCCGGACAAGGCGATCGACCTCGTCGACGAGGCGGCCTCGCGGTTGAAGATGGAGATCGACTCAGTTCCCGCGCCGATCGACACGGTCGACCGAAAGCTCACGCAGCTCGAGATCGAGCGTGAAGCACTCAAGAAGGAAAAGGACGACGCGAGCAAGAAGCGGCTCGCGACCCTCGAGCAGGAGCTGTCCGAGCTTCAGGAGCAGCGGACCACGATGCGCGCGCAGTGGCTCCGCGAGAAGGAGCTCATCACCGAGATCCGCGAGAAGAAGGAGCTCGTCGAAAGCCTCCGCCTCGATCTCGAGCGTGCAGAGCGCACGGCCGAGTACGAGGTAGCCGCCCGGCTGCAGTACGGGGAAATCCCGGCCGCCGAAGCGGCAGTCGCTCAGGCGCAGCAGAAGCTCGCCGAAGCACAGACGAACACCTCCTTCCTCAAAGAGGAGGTCACCGACGAAGACATCGCCGAGGTCGTCTCGAAGTGGACGGGCATTCCCGTGAGCAAGATGCTCGAAGGCGAAAAAGACAAGCTCCTTCACATGGAGGACCGCTTGGGTGAGCGCGTGATCGGTCAGCGAGAGGCGATCGTTGCGGTGTCCAACGCCGTGAGGCGTTCGCGCGCTGGCTTGAGCGAGCCCAATCGCCCGATCGGCTCGTTCCTGTTCCTAGGACCGACCGGTGTTGGCAAGACCGAGCTCGCCCGCGCGCTCGCCAACTTCCTGTTCGACGACGAGAAGGCAATGATCCGGCTGGACATGAGTGAGTACATGGAGAAGCACGCCGTGGCTCGTCTCATCGGCGCACCACCCGGATATGTCGGCTACGAAGAGGGCGGCCAGCTAACCGAACCGGTGCGTCGCCGTCCGTACGCCGTACTTCTCTTCGACGAGGTCGAAAAGGCGCACCCAGACGTGTGGAACGTTCTCCTTCAGGTGCTCGACGATGGTCGATTGACCGACGGTCAAGGGCGTACGGTCGACTTCAAGAACGTCGTGATCATCTTGACGTCGAACGTCGGCTCACATCACATCATGGCCCTCGACGACGACGAGTCGATGCGTAAAGCCGTCATGGACGACCTGCGCAACGCATTCCGCCCCGAGTTCCTAAACCGGCTCGACGAAACGATCATCTTCCATCGTCTCGACCGCGCACAGCTGCGGGACATCGTCGAGGTGCAGCTCGGCAACTTCGCAAAGCGGCTCGCCGAACGCGACCTGCACCTCGAGCTCACCGACGCGGCCAAAGACTTCCTCGCGAACGTCGGCTACGACCCGACGTATGGCGCCCGGCCGCTCAAGCGCGCGATCCAACGCTATCTGGAAAACGGCTTGGCCGAGGACATCCTCGCTGGCCGGTTCGCCGCCGGCGACACGATCCGGGTCGAAGCAGGCGATGGAAAGCTCGTGTTCGAACGCGCGAGCAGCTCGCGCGGGGACGAAACGAGCATTACAGCCTGATAACCCCGCAATTCCAGTCTGTTAGGGGTCCTTCCCCTGGAAAACGTGGGCCTCCTTGCGCCCCTCAGTACACTGTGTAAGCCTCCGGCGCTCGTAAGAGGAGCAGAAGCGTTCATGGTTGAGACCGTACAATGTAAGCCTATCGAAGTTCACGTCGGTGAACGTGGACTCGAGCGCGCGGTCAAGCACCTCAAGCGCAAGATGGCGACCGAGGGCATCCTCCGCGAGCTCAAGCGTCGTCGTCATTACATGAAGCCTTCGATCAAGAAGCGAAAGAAGTCTGCAGAGGCCGCACGCCGCCGACGCAAGCGCGTTCGCCAGATCAGCGAGCGTCCTTTCTGAGACGAAGCCTTCGGAGTTACTCTGAAGGCTTTTCGGTTTCTGGCTCCAGACGCAAACCTGGGCCCCACGCGAAGCGCCGGCCCGTGCGCGTTTCC
>CAZHPJ010000494.1:0-2263 GCA_964534585.1 uncultured Sandaracinaceae bacterium
AGAGCAATCCAGGAGAGCGGAGATGCGTGCATGGGGAACGGTGCTCGCGGTTGGTGAAGCGACCCGAGCAAGCGAACCATGGTCCGGGAACAGGGACTAGTGCAAGCGGGAAAATCCGATCAGCGGTCGGCCGCTGGTGTCTCTCGGTTGCGGCAGTTCTGGCCCTACTCTACGCCATGCCGGTCCCTATGGCCTCCGCCCAGCCTCATCGCGTAGGCGCGGAACTTTGGGGCCAGCTCGAGCCCAACTCAGGGTTGATCATCGTGCAGGGCTCCAGCCGAAAGTATCCTTACATCGACTCCGAAGTGTTGATTTGGGGAGGCGGAGGCGCCACCCAGGTGGGGCTGAGCGACAACGCGGCAACCTTCCAGGCCCTCGTAGCCACGATCAGAGTTCGTGACCCGAGGGGCGTCAGCGACACGCGCTTGGGCCGTTTCATGCTGTCGACCGGAGCGGTTCGCGCCATGCAGATCGACGGCGGCCACATCGTGCTTCGGGCACGCTCCAAGACGCACTTCGAGGTCTTTGGCGGGGTGCCGGTCGACGGCAACATCGAGGGGCGGAAATACGACTGGATGGTAGGCGCGCGGTTGTCACAGGGCCTGGGCAACAAAGGCACGATCGGCGCGTCGTATTACAACCGCTTCAACGCAGGCCAGCGCTCCGACGAGGAGGTCGGTGGCGATTTCGCGCTACGGGTCGCGAGCTGGCTGGACATGTCGGCAAAAATCGCTTGGGAGCTGGTCAATCCGGGGCTCGCCGAAGTGATTGGGACCATCTCCGCCCAAACCGCGAACCGCGTCATTCGCGGGGAGCTCTACGTCACGAAACGCTCGCCAACTCGGATGTTGCAAGCCACTTCGTTGTTCACGGTGCTTGGCGACCCGGGAACCCTCGCAGCGGGCGCAAACCTCCGGTGGAGGGCGGCGCCGAGGCTCGACATCTGGGTCAACGGCGCCCTTCAAGACGCACGAGACGACTTCGGCTGGAGCGGCTACCTGCGCGGCGTCCTGCGCACGGATGACGACGGCAAAGGTAGTATTCTCGGGGAGCTTCGACGTCAGCAGGTTGCGACGTCGAGCTGGACGGGGCTTCGTGTTGCATCGGTGATTCCTCTTTACGAGGACCACGACACGACGGTGGGCTTGATGCCCGAGTTCGAGATCATCTTCCCAGACGATCCGGAACCCAACCAAGGCAAGGTCTGGCCCTGGGGGCGTCTTGCCCTCCGCTGGCAACCCGGCAAAGGTTGGGCAGTCGCTGCCGCGGTCGAGGCCAGCGCCAACCAAGTCGAGCGATACGACCTGCGAGCGCTCGCGCGCGTCTCCTACCAAGGACAGTGGCCGAAGAAATGAGCAAGAGGCTGATCGCAATCGTGGCATTGATGGCCCTGGCAGGCTCAGCGGGCGCGTGCGCCAAGATCCTCGGGTTGGAGAGCAAGGGCGACACACCTCAGAACCCTTTCGAGCACCGAGTTCACGTGCTCGAAGGCATCAACTGTCTCGAGTGTCACGAAGGCGTCCAAAACGCGGCTGAGACCGGGCCGCTACACATTCCGACGACGGAGCAATGCGTCGAGTGTCACGAAGACCCTCACGACCCGAACACTTGCTCGAATTGCCATGGCCGAGCGAGAACTCGCCGCGGCGCCGAGATGGCCCGGAAGCATCTGCGTTTCTCCCATTCCCGCCACACCGAGGAAGGCGCCGGAGATTGCATGCGCTGCCACGTGGACGTGAAGCTCGGAGACACCGCCCTTCGACCGAACATGGCAACTTGCTTCGCCTGTCATGAACACGCCGGACAGTGGGACGTTCGCGACTGCGACGGCTGTCACGTAGAGCTTCAATCGGAGGGCGTCCCGCCGCAGAGCCACATCGTCCACGACGGGGACTTCCTTCGCGAGCATGGAGTCCAGGCCAACGCGCAAGGCGACCTCTGCACGACTTGTCACACTCAACGTCAATGTGCGGCCTGTCATGGCGTGACGGCCCCCGCTATCCCATCGCGACTGGCTTTCGATTCGCCCATGCGAAAGTCGATGCATCGGGCGAATTTCTTCTCGATCCACGATCAGCAGGCAGCCGCCGAGCCCGGCATGTGTGTAGTTTGTCATAGCGAGCTGTTCTGCGTCGACTGTCATACACGCCAAGGGATTTCGGGCACTAGTGCGGTTGCTCGCAACCCGCATCCGCCCGGCTGGTCGGGTCCGCCCGGCGCATCCAACGAAGCCTGGCCGCCAAAGACGGTCCCATTGTGCCCT
>CAZHPJ010000495.1:0-2260 GCA_964534585.1 uncultured Sandaracinaceae bacterium
TGAACTTGAGAGCGTTGACCACGCAAGCCTCCCCTCGACGCTCGCGCCCAATCCGGGGTGGCTGCACGCATGCGGATTGTCACTCGCGACGTCGCCGAATCCCCATATCGCGTTCCCCGCACCCCTCCATACGTCAGTGGGAGTGTCGACGTCAGTGACAAACGTCTGGTTTTACGTAGCGCGTGAACCAGTCTGGCCGGTCTGCGTTGCGGTCGTATTCGAAGATCCCGTCGCGTTTCACTTCGCCGGTCGGTAGCGTGACGAAGTGGTGGTAGGTGTGGTCGATGCAGCCGCTAGGAGTCGTAGATCGTACATTCCGGCGAACGAGATATTGAGCATCGTCCATCTGGGGTATCGTATCTCGGTGACGCGAAACAGTGTGTTCAGGCAGTCCCACGCGTCGTGGTTCCCCCGACGCATCTGGTCGAGGGTGTCCTCATCCGTTTCGATCCACAGGCTGAAAGCGCCCGGGAAGTAGACCCCAAGGAACCCAAGGTCCGGCCAGATCGCCCGCAGTGCACCCATGTCGCGAATGATGCGCTCGTAAACGATCTGTTCGGCCATGACGCGGTTGGAGACGCGGGCGGCGTCTCACGGTCTCCGACATCGAGCGGCAGCTGGATCGGGACACGACCGAGGTCGATGAAACGCTCGTCCGCAGTGACGAAGTCGGCAAAGGCGTCCTGGTTTGCGGCGTCACCGCGCTCAGATCGCGCCCCGCCGCGCCCCGGTTGTTTCGCGCTATTTCGCCGCGACGTGCTTTTCCATCAGTTCTTGTAGCTCTGATGGTTTGTCGTCGGGGTCTTTGCCGTTGCGGCGCTTGTCGATGTCTTCGAGGAGCTCTTGGCACTCCGTTTTGTCGCCGAGGTGGTCGAGGAGGAGGTTGGAGGCGTTGCTGAAGGCCTTTTCGTAGTCGAGGGCCTCTCGCACACGGTTGGCGATTCGTTCGCGGCCTGTCTGCAGATCGTTTTCGAGGGCCTCGCTGTATCGCTTTAGCTGAGCGCGGAGTTCTTCGATTTGTTTGCGGCGTTCTGCGGCGATGTCTTCCTTCGCTCGTGCGCGGCGCTCGTAATCGCGTGCCACGCTTTCGAGGACTTCGACCTGGGCGCGGGCGGCGCCGAGTGATTCGTAGCCGCGCTTGATGCGCTCGATGTTGTTGCCGGCGGCCTTTACCTCGGCCTGCGCGGTGTGGTGCTCGCGCTGGGCTCGCTTCCGCTTTAGGATCAAGTGGCTCAGCACGTCGCGCTCCGATGAGGCGCCGCGCAGCGCGCGCGACTCTTCACCGGCGAGGTCCTCCACCTTACGACCGATTTCAGCGCGAAGCCCTCGGCCGCGCTTTTCGATCGCTTCGAGCTTCTTCGAGTGGCTTTCGAGCTCGCCTTCGAGCCTGGATGCTCGCGAGGCAAGCTCCCAAATCTTGTCCGACGCGTTTTGCACCTCGGTTGGTGCGTCGCCGTCGGGGTAGGCCCGCGCCACCGCCCGTAGGAAGTTGGCGGCGGTCCCGCTCCATTCGACCACTCCGGGCGTCTGCAACGGCGGCGGCGGTGGTGGCGCCACGGGCACGGCGTCGGTCTGGGCATCCCATTCCGGCGAGGGAAGGGCGCGTTGCAGCTCCTTGAGCTCTTCTTTGAGATGGTGCCCATCGCGGAAACGGTCTTCTGCCTTTTTCTCGAGCAGCCTGAGAATGATCTGCTCGGCCTGTTCCGGGATCTCCGGCCGGTACTTGCGCGGACTTGGTGCCTTGGCCGTTCGCTGCATGTCGAGCAGCTCGTCCCGATCTCCGGAGCGGAACGGAAGACGCCCGGTCAGCATCTCGAAGAACAAAATACCAAGCGCGTATAGATCGCTCGACGAGATTGCGTCTTCGCCCCGTGCCTGCTCCGGCGACATGTACTCAGGCGTCCCGAAGACGGCGCCCTTGGGTGCGAGCCGCGGGTCACGCGTCAGCGCAGCAAGGCCGAAATCCAGGATCTTCACGAAGTCTTTCCGGCCTCCGCGCGCGGTGATCATGATGTTGTCGCTCTTGAGGTCGCGATGAACGACGCCGAGATCGTGCGCACGCGCAAGGGCCGCAGTCATCTGCTCGAGAATGTCGACCGCACGCGCAACCGGCATCGGGCCTTTGGCGATCTGCGACGAAAGCGAATCACCGATGAGGTACTCCATCACCAGATAGAGCTCACCGTCTTCCGTCTCACCGACATCGTGAATGTCGACGATGTGTGCGTGGTCGACGCGGTTCGCAGCGCGCGCCTCGCGC
>CAZHPJ010000496.1:0-2250 GCA_964534585.1 uncultured Sandaracinaceae bacterium
GTAGCACTCAACTACATTCGAGGACCGGTAGGTTGCTAGCCATCACCCAAGACGGCCGACACTACCGCAAGATTACCGCATTTTTTCAGCGACTCGCGAGTATATGCCTCACGCCACGCGCACGCAACCGCACAAGCGACGCGGAAGCAGCCAGGTGCGGGCGGGAACAGCTCTCAGCTTTCAGCAGGGAGCTATCAGCAGTCAGCTTTCAGCCAGACCAACACACGATCGACTCAGATCCTTCCGTCTGGCGCCTTTGCGCCTTTGGTGCGCCCGGGAGGGCTTGGAGTTGTCGATGCGAGTTCGATACGGAGTAGGGTTTAGCCAACCGCTCTGGCCCCGAGTCATGCGTCGCGTTCCGCGAGGGACGTTGCGAAGCGTTGACAGGGGGATCGTAGGCAGGGCATTGAACCGCGAAATAAGAACTCTCGGGTGCCGACCCTGTCAAAGTCTGGGGAAGGCAATACGGGGGGTGGCGTTTTGGCAAGCCGCCTTCTCGACCCGACGCGGTCGTAGCACCCTTGCATGCGAGAAGCTCCAAGTGCTGGACCGGGGAGGTCTCGTGATTGGCCTGGCCTGCATCGCCAGGTCCGCAATGGGCAACCAACGATGAACGGTCACGAGAAGTCAGACGATCCCATAGTACCGAGGAAGCCCTCGAACGATCCGCGACCTCCTGGAGAGGAGAGGGTGGAGGGAAGGGGATCGGCAGGTGGGAATCCGCCTCGGCCCGACACACCCGGGACGCAGAGCCCGCAGTCCGGTGTGCCAAACGGGTTGGAGCGGATCCGTCGTGCAGCGATCCGAGACCGGCAGGCACAGTTCACGGCGCTGTTGCACCACGTCGACCTCGCACGGCTGGAAGCGGCCTTCGGAGCGTTGAATCCGAAGGCGGCCCCGGGCGTCGACGGCGCGATGTGGCGGGATTACGTCGACAGGTTGTCGGAGAACCTCGACTCCCTGCTCGACCGCATCCACCGCGGCGTCTACCGAGCGAAGCCGTCCCGGCGCGCGTACATCGACAAGCCTGATGGCGGTCGTCGTCCTTTGGGCATTGCAGCCCTCGAGGATAAGATCGTGCAGCGGGCGATCGTCGAGGTGCTCACGCCGATTTACGAGGTCGACTTCCTCGGCTTCTCCCATGGCTTTCGACCGGGCCGGCGGGCGCACGACGCGCTCGACGGGCTCGCCTACGCCATCGAACGGGGGAAGACGAACTGGGTGTTCGAGGCAGACATTCAGGGGTACTTCGATGCGATACCTCACGAACGTCTCATGCAGTTCCTCGAGCACAGGATTGGGGACCCTCGAGTCCTCCGCCTCATCCGACGTTGGTTGAAGGCGGGAGTGCTCGAGGAGGATGAGTGGCGTCCGACGGAGACGGGTAGTCCGCAAGGGGCGTCGATTTCGCCGCTGCTTGCGAACATCTACCTGCACTACGTCTTCGACGCCTGGGCGCACGAGTGGCGTCGAGCGAACGCACGAGGTGAGGTCTACATCGTGCGGTACGCGGACGACTTCGTCGTGTGCTTCCAGTATCGCGAGGAAGCCGAGCGGTTCCACGCCGAACTTCAGGAACGGTTCCTGGAGCACGGACTGGCACTGCATCCCGAGAAAACGCGTCTCATCGAGTTCGGTCGGTTCGCCGCCGAGAATCGAAAGGAGCGCGGGGAAGGCAAACCGGCAACGTTCGACTTCCTGGGCTTCACCCACATCTGTGGGCGCACGCTCAACGGACGATCGTTCCGGTTGCTTCGGCACACCATCGCGCGCCGCTTTGGCCGAACGCTCAAGCGAATCCGCGAGCGTCTGATTCGAACGCGGCACATGCCAGTCGCCGTCGTCGGAGCTTGGCTCCGACGCGTCGTCAACGGGTGGGACCAATACCACGCGGTTCCCACCAACATGTGGAGGGTAGGTTGCTTGCGCCAGGAGATCGCGAAGGCATGGCTGTTCGCCTTGAGACGACGCAGCCAGCACGATCGAACCAACTGGTCCAACCTCCAACCCCTACTGGCCCACTGGCTCCCCAAACCTCGTATCCTCCATCCCTGGCCCCACCACCGCATGCACGCCCGGTTGACCACCCGCAAGAGCCGTATGCGGTAGTCCCGCACGTACGGATCCGCCCGGGGGGGCCTGGGGCAACCCAGGTCCCCTACCGGAATCGTTCTTCCGCTCCGCCCTACCCGCTACTCGCCGGTAGCCGGCTTGGGCGCGTTGCCGAGGATGCCCTCGATCCGATCAATC
>CAZHPJ010000497.1:0-2244 GCA_964534585.1 uncultured Sandaracinaceae bacterium
GACATCGACGATGGTGTATTGCGCCGACGCGTTGTTATCGACGCTGATGTGCGTGGGAACGTCGGGGCCAGGGCGTACGGACCACGGGGGCGGCGTGCTCTGCCGCGCGATCAGGTCCTGAGCCGAGACACGATTGGTGAGTCGCTGGACGACGTCTTCTTGGAGAGCTTCGGCGAGCATCGCGGGCATCGGCGTGTTGTCTCCTATCTTGACCCAAAATACGTCGAATACTTCGTCCCCGGTCTTCCGTCGGCGCGTGTAGAGCTGTGCCGTGAGAATCGAGAGATCGTGCGCAGCAAACACCGCAGTGAGGTCCGCGAGCAGGCCGGAGCGATCAGTCGATACGACCACGACCTCTTCCACGTCTTCGCCCGGACCCGGCCCCACCCGCACCGTCGCGAGACCCTCCACGCGGTCACGCGAGATTCTCGCGTGGCGACGAACTACGTCGACGGGATTGGCGAGGAAGTAACGATCGGGCATCTCGTCGATGAAGCTCTCGAGCTCTTCCTGGCCGGCGTCGCCTGCGAACCCGACGACAGCCTGCAGCTTCACCTCCAGCACGCGATGCTCGGTCTGCGCGGGAACGCCGCCGGACTCGAGCTGCGCGAGGGTTGCGAGGTAGAGGTCCTCGAGCGCTCGCGCCTTCCACGATGTCATCGCCTTTGGATTGACCGTTGAGATGATCGTTACGGTGCACAAGAACAAATCGCGAAGGCGCTCGGGGGTTCCCACCATTCTCACGACCTCGGTCAGGCCCTGTGGATCGTGAATGTCCCGCTGCGTCGCCCATCGGTAGAGCGACTTCTGCTCACGAACGAGCCACGCCACGTGCTGGGCGTCGACCGCGCTGAGGCCTAGACGGAGCGCCACGCTTTCCGCGACACGGGCGCCCGCTTCTTCTTGGTCGCGTCCGCGCGTCCGGCCAAGTGAGTGCAACAGCACTGCCAAGAACAGCGGAAGGCGCCTCGGTGCCTCCGCCGCGAGGCGAGCGGGCAGCGCGCGCCCAGGGCTCTCTCCCCGGGCCAGTGCCTGCAATTTTTCAAGCGCTTTGATCGCATGAACGTCCGCGGTGTAGACGTGAAAGACGTCGTGGTAGACGCGGCCGACCAGTGGATCGAACTCTGGGATCATCGCAGAAACCAGCCCGACCTCATGCAATTCGGCAATGGTCGACCCACTTCGGAATGGGGCCTCGTCAACGTTCTTGAGCAACGACAGGAAGAGCTGCGTCGCCTCTTCGGAGGCCTGCAGACGGAAACGCCATCCCTTGTCCGGTGTAATGCGCGCGATGGCGTCCAATGCGGCATGATCAGGCCGCTTCTGGTAGCGCAGCGCTTGCCGATAGAACCGAAAGGCAAGCGCCGAATCGCCATCGAGCCTTTGCGGGTCCTCCAGGCTGATGACGCCGTCCGCCAAAATGATCCCGTGTGCGAGCTTTCGGAAGGTGGTGGCCCGTGTGCGATTGCGCGGGCGTGCGCGGTCGAGCAAACGCTCCGCCGTGAGCGCCACGATGCGTGCGTGTCGGTAGTAGGTCTGCATGAACTGCTCGACCCCCAAGGTGACGCCGTCGACGAAACCCAGCTCCTGCGCGATGTCTTCTTGGTCTCCGAACGTCAGCCGGTCCTGTTGGCGGCCGGCACGCAAATGGAGCAGATTGCGGACGCGCCAGAGCATCTCGCCGGCGTCTTTGAGCTCCCGCACCTCGCGTGCCAGCAGCGCCCCTGTGCGCACGTAATCCTGCTCATTGCGCGCTCCCCACCGTGCCCGCGCGGCCCATTCGGCTACGTCGAGGTCCCTCAATCCGCCACGGCCCTGCTTCACGTCGGGCTCGAGAAGGTAGAGACTGCCCCCGGTATCTTGCTCGAGCGCACCAAGGAACTGAACCAGGTGCGGCTCGAAGACCTGCTCGCGCGCACCGCGGTCCAGATCGTCGAGAAGCGAGCCGCCGCCGGCAATGCGGCGAAAGTCGATCAGCGTCGTGGTGGTGCGGATGTCTTCGCGAGCCAAGCTCAGTGTCTCTTCGACACTCCGAACCGCATGCCCGATGTCCACCCCGAGATCCCAGAGAGGGTAGAGCAGGCCCTCGGCCAGTGCACCAACGAAGGGATCGTCGGAGTCGTCGCATAGGAACACGACGTCCACGTCGCTATTCAGGCCCAGCGTCGACCGGCCATAGCCGCCCACCGCGACCAGTGCGACGCGCCCTCGAGGTTCACGACCTAGGGCTCGTGTGGCCGCGTC
>CAZHPJ010000498.1:0-2242 GCA_964534585.1 uncultured Sandaracinaceae bacterium
AAGTACGACTAGGGTGTCTTCCCCGGCCTCGAGCATGCGCACCAGCCAATAGACTGCTGCGTCGGGGTCGCTGCCCCGCATCGATTTGATGAATGCGCTGATGACGTTGTAGTGCTCTTCGCCCGACTTGTCGTAGAGCAGCGTTTGGGTCGCTAGCGCCTCCTGAACGATAGCCACTGTCACCTCCTCGACACCCGCAGATTGCGCGAAGTCGCTGGCAAGCTCGAGTGCCGACAGAGCGCGCCGCGCGTCGCCCCGTGCATTCTGCGAAATCGCTGCGAGCGCGTCGTCATCGACCGTGTGAGGGACGTGACCGATCCCATGCTCGTCGTCTGCAAGCGCCCGCCCGAGCAGTTGACGTAGGTCTTCCGCCTCGAGCGGTTTGAGGTCGAACACCCGCGCGCGGGACAGCAGCGCGGAGTTGACGGCAAACGAAGGGTTTTCCGTCGTTGCGCCGATCAACGTGACGGTGCCGTTCTCGACGTGCGGAAGGAGAGCGTCCTGCTGCGCCTTGTTGAACCTGTGAATCTCGTCGACGAAGAGAATCGTTTTCTTGCCGTAGTAGCTCTTCTGCTCTTTGGCGGCGGCGATGAGCTTCCGAAGCTCCGGCACTCCGCCGAGCACCGCGCTGAACGGCACGAAGATAGAGTTCGTCTCGTTCGCGATGACATGTGCGAGCGTCGTTTTGCCCGTGCCGGGTGGTCCCCAGAGGATCATCGACGGAATGCGGTCGGAGCGGATCGCCTGGGCCAGGATGTGTCCGTCTCCGAGCAGGTGCGCTTGGCCTACCACGTCTTCGATCCGGTGCGGCCGCATCCGGTCGGCGAGCGGGGAGCTTGCTTCCGCTTGTCGCTCAAAGAGGTCCACGGGCCGTTTATAGCTCAGCGGAGGACGCGGAGCCTCTTGGGACCTTCGCCTTCGGGTGCAGATTCGCCTCCGCCGTGGTCGAAGTGCTCTTTCGCGATACGCTCGGCGACGGCATCGGCCACTTCTGCAAAGGCTTGGCCAGCCGGAGATGCAGGAGCGGCCTGAACGATCGGGGTGCCTTGATCGCCCCATTCCCGCACTTGTACGTCGATTGGCACCTGTCCGAACAGCGGAGCCTCTGCGAACTCAGCGACCTTGGCGCCGCCGCCACTGCCGAAGAGCTCGTGCTTCACGCCCGCACTATCGATGAAATGGCTCATGTTCTCGACGACACCCAGGATCGGGACATCGAGCTTCCGACACATCGAAACCGACTTGTAGACGTCTTGAATCGCGACCTCTTGGGGCGTCGTGACGATGAGTGCGCCCGTGATCCGAAGCTTCTGCGCCAGCGTGAGCGCGACGTCGCCCGTGCCGGGCGGGGAGTCGATGATGAGGTAGTCGAGCGGGCCCCAATCCACGTCACTCACGAACTGCTGCAGCGTCCGGTGGAGCATCGGGCCCCGCCACACGACGGCCTGCTTCGGGTCTTCGAGGAGGAAGCCGATGCTCATCAGCTTAATGCCGAAGCGCTGAAGGGGCTGAATCCGCTTTCCGTCTTTGGAAGTCGGCTGACCTTCGATGCCCAACATCGTAGGCAGCGACGGGCCGTAAATGTCAGCATCGAGGAGGCCGACCCGCGTGCCGAGACGCCGCAGAGCCAATGCGAGGTTCGTTGCGACGGTGCTCTTGCCGACACCACCCTTGCCGCTCATCACAAGAATCACGTTCCGCACGTCGGGAATCGGATCCGTGCTGGTCGCTTCGCGGGTGGGCACGTTGACCTCCAGCTCTAGCTCGACGAACTCGACGCCGAGAGGCTCGAGGGCCGCGTCGACGCGCTCGCGGACCGTTTGCCGAACCTCCTCGGAGGGGGAGCTCACCCGGACCTTCGCCCAGACCCGGCGACCTTCGAGGCGCGCGTCGACGAGCGTCCCCAAGGCGCCGAGGGATTTCTGAAAGATCGGATCTTCGACGTTGCGAAGGGCTTCAGTGACTGCATCGAGGGTGGGGGACCCCATCGAAACCTCCAGGTCGGTAGAACCGGACTGCTCTAGAGCGCCAGTTTGGCCTCGTCAAGGTGGACAAACTTCGGATAGCCCCCGCGCCCGGTTATGCTGCTGCGGTGTCGGTTTGGAAGCGACGGTGGGCACTTCCACTAGCGATCTTCGTCTTGTGTGCAGGCGTCTACTGCGCGGTCTCGGGGCGACGGCTCCTCCGACCCTCGCCGAACAACCACTACGTACACCTGGCGCACGCGTGGCTCGAGGGTCGT
>CAZHPJ010000499.1:0-2235 GCA_964534585.1 uncultured Sandaracinaceae bacterium
CGGTCACGGCCTGGACCTGGGCAAACTCCTCCTCGTACATCACCATCTGGTGGCTTGCCATGTTTTGAGCCGTGCTCCTTCGCCTTCTTCAGTGCTATGAGTTCCTAGCAGAGGGGCCGTCGCCGGTAAAGATTTACGGCGCCACCACTTCCAGCATAACAAGCCGTCACTATAGGCAAAAAACGATGCTTCGTTTAGTCCTCTGCTCGATTCGGAATCTGCTGTGTGCGCCGCTCCTACCGATCTGGGCGATCGCCCGTTGGCTGTCGCGACCGAAGGGGCGCTGGATCGCCGTTCGCCTCAGACCACGCCTCGTAGAGGCCCGTCAGCCGCTTCCGTGGCTTCGCAGGCTTCTCGATGCCGGCTCGCTGCGGCGCACTTCTTCGTTGGCCGCCGTTCGTCGGCTCGCTGATTATGCGATCAGGGATTCCCGCGTCGAGGGGGTCGCGTTTGTGTTACCCCCTCTTCAAGCGGGTTGGTCCGTTTGCGTCGGGCTCCGCGAGCAGATCCTCCGGCTTCGGGATGAAGGGAAAAGCACCACGGTGCTGCTGCCTCGGGGCGGCGGGCACCGGGAGCTCTACGTGGCTTCGGCGGCTGAGCGTATCTATGTCGCGCCGCAAGCGACGATCACTCTGTTCGGTCTCTCCGCGCAGTCGCATTACGTCAAGCCCCTTCTCGATCGCATTGGCGTCGAGGTCGAGCCGTTTGCACGCAAGGAATACAAAACCGCCGTCGAGCGCGTGAGCCGTGACTCGATGAGCGAGCAACAACGTGAGCAAGTGCAAGTGCTGATCGATGGGCACACGGATGCCTTGCTCGAAGCGCTTTCCCAACGGACCGGCACGCCGCCGGATCAAACGCGCGCGCTGTTCGAAGCTGGCGTGTTCCGCGGGCAAGACGCGATCGATGCGCGCCTCGTTGACGGGCTTGCGTACGAAGATGAGCTGCCCGACAAGCTTGGGGTCGACAAGAAGAAGGGGATGGTCGAGGGCGACCGCTACCTCGACTTCAAAGAAGCAAAGCTCTTTCGCCCCCTGCGACGCCGGCCGTACATCGCGGTCGTGGCGATCAAAGGCGCCATCTCGGAGTCGGGCGCGCCGACGGGCCGGCGGAGCTCCATCGTGGCGGCTCTCCGTCAAGCGCGCCGCGATCGCCGAGCGCTTGGTGTGTTGCTCTGGGTCGACTCCCCCGGAGGCTCCGCGGAAGCGTCCGACCTGATCCACCGCGAAGTCGTCCTGGTCAAAGAGAAGAAGCCTGTTGTCGCCTACTTTGGTGAGGTCGCTGCCAGCGGCGGGTACTACGTGGCCGCCCATGCCAACGCCATCGTCGCTCAGCCTCTCGGTCTCACGGGCTCTATCGGTGTCGTCTCGGCCCGGCTGATGGCATCGCAGCTCCTCGATCGTGTCGGAATCCGGACGGAGGTCGTCCAGACCGGCCCCCACGCCGACATCTTTTCGCCGCACCGTCCTCTCAGCGACGACGAGCGTGCTCTCATGAACCGAGAGCTCGACGCGTTCTACGATTCCTTCGTGGCCCTGGTCGCCGATGGGAGAGGCCGGCCCGTGGAGGACATCGAGCCCCTAGCGCGCGGACGCGTCTGGCTCGCGGCCGACGCCCACCGTCACGGTCTGGTCGACGAGCTCGGCGGAATGGACGCCGCGCTCGAGCGCTTGAAGCAGAGCATCGATGCGCCCCCGCGGCTCCGTGCAAAGCTGCGCCCGATGCTGGTGGCTAGCTACCGCCTCGAGCCCCCGCCGCCGGCCGCACAGCTCAGCCTCGATGGCTCGGTCTTCGAGAGCCTCCGAGACCTGGCCCTGCTGCTCTCGGAGGGCCCGGCGGTCCTCTACCACGTGATTTCCGTCCCCCGGATACGCTGAGCCGCCGAAATTACGCTTTCCTCCAAGGGTCGTTTATCGTGATGGGCTGGGAGGGACTCGATGAAGGCAACGCATCTAACCCTGGCCCTTTTGCTCGGGCTCATCCTCGGGTGCGGGGGCTCTCAGAAGCCGAAAGCCGGGCCGCTGCCACAGGGAGCTGCCTTCTACGGGGTCTGGCAGTCACCGCAGTACGGCAACATGCACCTGTGTCAGAGCGGCAAGCAGGTCATCGGTGACTACGTCAAGCATGAGCGCGCGGGGCGAATCCAGGGTGGCGTCGAGGGCGACCTGCTGGTCTTCCAGTGGGAGGATCGGCGAGAGTTGGTGGCGGGCAAGCCACAGGTCCGCCGAGGCAGAG
>CAZHPJ010000500.1:0-2215 GCA_964534585.1 uncultured Sandaracinaceae bacterium
GGGGTCGAACCGAAGGTGATGGCAACGCGTACGAACATCATCCAAATTGCGTTGAACTTGCTGGCCAACGCGATTCAGCGCGCAGCGACTCGCGAAGGGGGCCAGGGCATCGTGCGAGTCACGACCGCGATGCTCGGCGACAAGGCTGTGCTCGATGTTTCCGACAACGGTCCTCCGATCGAGGGCAGCCAAATGGACGCCGTGTTCAAGCCGTTTGGCGTCGGCGGACGGCTGCATGGCGCGGGCGTCGGTCTCGCGATTTCCAAGCGCATTGCCGAGGAGCTCGGAGGCGAGCTGGAGGTGAGTGCCACGGATGGCAAAGAGACGCGGTTTCGACTGACATTGCCGCCGGTCAAGAACGGCGCGAGCGGGACATGACTTCGGTGGCGAGCCCGAGCGTACATCAGTTCGGTCTCATCTTCGACGAAACCGCCTGGCCACTACTTTACGTTCGGTTTCCTTCCAAGCCGTTGAGCGAAGAGGGCTTCGAGTATTTCATCGAACGATACACCGCGGCCGTCGAGCGCCGCATACCGTTTGCGACGATCCTGGACTCGAGAGGTTTGTCGACGGCGATTACCGCCAACCAGCGAAAGCGGCTCACGGAGTGGTTCGAAGTCACGGGTGAGCTCGCGGGTGAGCATCACTTCGGGATCGCGGTGCTGATAAGCTCGGCGGTGATCCGCGGCGCGCTCAAGGCGGTGACGTGGTTGGCGCCGATCCCGGTGCCCATCGAACCGTTCGGCTCGATTGCCGACTCCGCGCCCTGGGTACGCGCGATCTTCGCCGAGCAGCGCATCCCGATTACGCCATCCATCGAGACGCTCCTAGCCGGCCGCAGCTAGAACGAGAGCTGTCTTCATTTGACGGCGTATCCAGCCGATCGAACGACCGCCTCGAGATCCGCAGGCTGCGCGGAGCCTTCCACAGTCGCCCGCGCCGGGTCGAGCGTCACCATCGCCGACGTCACGCCATCCGCATCGCGGAGCGCGCGCTCGAGCTTGCGAACACAGTTGTTGCAGCTGAGGCCTTCCACCTCGAGGGTCACTGCGGTCGGTGCGGCGGGTGCGGTGCGTCGAAGCCACGCGGCTCGGAGCTCGTCGAGCATGAAATAGACGAAGAGGCCTCCTAGAAGCAACGCCGACGCCCACGCCCACCATGGGTGTCGATGCTCGTGGGTCATGCTTCCGAGCGCCTCGAACGGGATGAGGGCGTCGTAAAGATAGGCGAGGCTGACGCTTCCGATGATGACCGTGGCCAGGTACACGGCGAGAACCCGGCCGCCAAACGCCCGTTTAACGGCACCGATGGTGGCGATGTTCGTGGCCGGCCCGGCCATCAGGAAGACGAGCGCGGCACCGGTCGGCATGCCTTGGACGATCAGCGCTGCGGCGATCGGCACGGAGGCCGTCGCGCAGACGTAAAGCGGGAGCGCGATGCTCAAGGCGGCCAGCCCGGCAAGCGCAGGATGAATCTCAGACCAACCCTCCATGGCGCCCGGTGGAAGCCACACGGTGATGGCAGCGGATGCAACGACGCCGAAGACGATCCACTTCCAAATGGGACGAATGACGTCGACCATGTGCTCGAAGAAGCCGATGGTGGACTGAGGGGCTGTTGCCGCCTCGATGCGTGTGATGCCCTCGGCATCCGTGTGCAGTGCTTCGGTGGCCGCTCCTCCAGCCAGGCCCATCACGAGCGCACTCAAGCCCTTGAAGATGGTGAACGGCCACCCGAGGAACGAGGCACTCACCAGCAGCGAGTCGACGCCCGTCTGCGGCGTGCTGATCAGAAAGCCGACCGTAGCACCGTCGCTCGCGCCGTCCTTCTTCAGCCCTAGCCCCGCGGGAATGACGCCGCAGGAACACAAGGGCAGCGGCACACCCAGAGCAACGGCCTTCACCACTCCCGTAAGCCCGCGAAACTGCCGGCGCGCGAAGTCGCGGGGAAGCAACACGTGCAGCACGCCAGCGGCCGCCGCTCCCAAGAGAAGCCAGGGCGAAAGTTGAAGCCAAACCTGCCAGATCGCGTCGAGCATGGCGAGGATATGGGTCTAGGCCTTCGGGTGCGCAATCCCCCCAAAGCGAGGAGGCAGGAAGGCTCTGAGCTCCATGTTGGCCGGTTCGGGAGCGCCTCGGAGCCAGGCGACCGCACCTTTTTTGAAGCGGAGCCAGTGGCCGTGCGGGTCGCCGGTGGTGAGGAGGGAGAGCGCATC
>CAZHPJ010000501.1:0-2215 GCA_964534585.1 uncultured Sandaracinaceae bacterium
ATCAGGGAGGCATGCTCCCAGTAGCGTTGGAAGTCCTCTTCTTGAATGCGCTTGCCATCGAGCTCCCGACCCGCACACGCGAGGCGAAAGGCCATGGCTGCGGGGAGGCGTCCCCAGACGGCGCGCGCTACGCCAGGGAACATCCGCGCTCCCTGAATCAGGCCAGGCAGGACCTGGTTGAGGAGGTCGGTGCCGTGAAACGTGGTGGTGATGCGGCCGAATGTTCCACACATCAGGATCAACGCGCCGACGTCATCGCGGTTCTGCCGGTAGTACTCGAGGGCCACTTGAACGCCCATCGAGTGCGCAGCGATGACGGGGCGCTCGACATCGAGGTCCTTGCAGATGTCGCGGAGGTCGCGAGCGAGGTCTTCGATCGACAGCTGGGCGCGGTCGATCGGGGGTCCACTTCGACCGTGTCCGCGAAAATGCCAGTGGACTACGCGGTGGTTTCGGGCCAGCCGAGGGGCGAGATAGCGCCAGGCAAAGCCGTCACAGCCGATTCCATCGGTCAGGATGACGGGAGGCTCGCCCTCACCGAGCAGCTCGAAGAATATGCGCGTACCATCCGCTGCTTCAACAAAGCCCTCGCGCTCGTACTGCACGCCCGGGTAGCTTACTTCTTTGCGGCGTCTTCAGGGGTGTCCGGGATGTCGTTGACGGAGGGCAGCTTGCGAATCTCAGGCAACGCGATCTTCACGCAGCGTTGGACGATCCAGGAGAGGGAGCGATCCAACCTTGCCGATTCGTGCTTGATGTCATGTAGCATCGACTCTGGGAAGTAGAGGCTTTGCTTGCGCTTATCAGTCGTAGACATCGTAAGGAATCCTCCATGCGGACGCGGTGCCGGCTGGCGAACGCGCCCCGTTCAACTATCTGGTGGTCCTACCCAGGGATAGATGCAGTGTCAATGACAAAGGTCTAAACGCCATGTTCCATCAGAAATCTGGTAGCAAACCACTCCGCCTGGCCCTCGTTGGCACGCTTGCTCTGGTGTTCGTTGCGGCGATGGCCTCGAAGGCCCCCGCGCGCCGCAGTCCGTTCGAGCCGCTGGCGATCTTTGCACGGGCGCTCGCGTATATCGAAGTGAGCTACATCGAGCCGATCGATCAGGAGAGCCTCGTCTACGGAGCGATTCGGGGGCTTGCTGATTCTCTCGATCCTCACAGCGTGTTCCTCGATCCGAAAGAGTACGAGATTCTCAAGAGCGATGCCGAGGGGCGGTTCGCTGGGGTCGGCGTCGAAGTCTCTGCGCGTGATGGGTGGCTGACAATTCTCTCGGTGTTTGAAGGTGGCCCCGCCGCGAAGGCGGGTTTGCTACCGGGTGACCGGTTCTTGACCATCGAGGGCGAGGACGCTCGAGACGTTCGATTGTACGACGCGGTGCAGCGGATTCGCGGCCAACCGGGGACGACCGTGAAGGTCACCATCCGGCGCGAACAGCACGAGGAAGCAATCGAACGTACGCTGACGCGGGCGTTCATCGACATCGACCCCATTCAGATGCAGGTCCTGGACGACGGCGTCGTCTACGTGCAGATCAAGGCTTTTCAGGACGGGACAACGCGGCTGTTGAGCGACGCGCTCGATGAGGCGGTGGTGAAGCTACGGAAGGTGGGCGGGGTGACCGGGCTCTTGCTCGACCTCCGGGACAACGGAGGCGGCTTGCTGCACGAAGCGGTGTGGGTGAGCGACCAGTTCCTCGCGTCGGGGGTCATCGTCAGTACGCGCGGACGCGGAGGAGAGGTGATCAGCGCATACTCGGCACGGCGTGCGGGCACCCGGCCGAAATGGCCCATCGTGGTTCTGATCAACGAGAACACCGCCAGCGCTTCGGAGATCGTCGCGGGCGCGCTGCGCGACCATCGGCGCGCGGTGCTGGTCGGGGTCCGATCGTTTGGTAAAGGCAGTGTGCAAAGCGTCTTCGAGCTTCCGGGAGGCAGCGCACTCAAGCTCACGACTTATCGCTACTACACACCGTCGGGCCGGTCGATTCAGGCGGAGGGCATAACGCCCGACCTCATCGCCGAGCAACCGCACGCAGAGGGCGACCCGGAGCCGATTCGCGAGGAGGAGCTCGAGCGGCATCTTGCGGCGCAACCAAAGGGCGTTGGCGAGGAGAAAGCGAAGCCCCTGGCCAGCAAAGAGGCTCCGGAGGCGACGGGAAAGGTGCCGGCGATCTTCGTCGATGATCCACAGGGGCACCGGGGGTACG
>CAZHPJ010000502.1:0-2184 GCA_964534585.1 uncultured Sandaracinaceae bacterium
GCGGGAGATCAGCTGAGGATCGAATACCAGCCAAAGGTGGATGTCGCAAGGGGAGTGGTGGTCGGTCTCGAAGCCCTGGTCCGGTGGGAGCACCCTGAGCGTGGTCGGATGATGCCGGGTCAGTTCGTTCCGCTCGCTGAGGAATCGGACATGATCATCGCTATGACAGAATGGATTGTCGACGAAGCGTGCCAGGACATGCGGAGATGGATCGATGAGGGCATGCGGCCGATGCGGGTTGCAGTCAACTCGTCGGATCGACTGTTCCGTGATGCGAATCTCGTTGAGATGATCGCCATTGCGCTCGCAGCAGCCGACCTCGACCCTCGCCATTTCGAGATCGAGGTCACCGAGCGAACACTCACACAGGAAGCCGAGCGAGCGGGACGGGTGATCGAGCGACTGGCCGACATGGGCGTCAAGGTCTCGATCGACGACTTCGGAACGGGCTATTCCTCTCTTCGCCAGATTCAAAGCCTTCCGATCGGAGCGCTCAAGATCGATGACTCGTTCGTGCGCGATGCAAACCGTCGTCCTGAATCTGTGGCCATTGCGGACTCGATCATCTCGATCGCCCGCTGTTTCGATCTTGAAGTCATCGCTGAGGGGGTCGAGACGCAAGAGGAACTCTCAACCATGCGGGCGCTTGGTTGCAACCGCGTTCAGGGGTACCTCGTTGCAAGACCACTGCCACCGAGCGATGTGCTCGCATTCGTAGAGAGTTACGACAAGACTCTCTCGTTTCAGCGGGTTGACAAGCAGGAGTAGACCCTTTCGTCGATGCCGTGGGTATCGTTCCCTGACTGCTTCGAACTCTCTAGGTCCCAAAAGGTTCCAGAATGCTTCTCGTCCGAAATACAACTATTGAGGCCGGTGCGCGAACGTTGCTCACCGACGTCTCTTTCTCCGTGCAAAAGGGAGACAAGGTGGGCCTTGTCGGACCGAACGGTGCCGGCAAGACCACGCTCCTGCGAATGCTCGCAAGTGGTGATCAACCCACTGCTGGATCTATCACACGCTCCGGATCGATCGGGTATCTCGCCCAGGAGGTACCGCTGTCCGAAGTCGATGATGGCTCGGCCCTCGAGCGAATTCTGACCGCGCGCGGCATCGGCGATATTGAAAGAAAGATGGAGTCCGCGAGACTTGCCATGGAGACGGCGAGTCCTGATGAGCGAGATCGGCTTATCCATCGTTTCTCTCGGCTCGATGATGAGTTCTCATCTCGTGGGGGTTATGTCGCAAAGGCCGAAGCGAAGAGGTTCGCAGCGGGTCTTGGTATCGGCATGGACGAGCTTGAGCAACCGGTTGCATCGATGTCCGGCGGGCAAAGGCGTCGTGTGGAACTTGCCCGGATCTTGTTCGGAGAGAGCGACATTCTGATCCTGGATGAGCCAACCAATCATCTCGATCTTGACGCTAAATCGTGGCTGATGCACTTTCTCGCTGAGTTTTCGGGCGGAGTACTTCTTGTGAGCCACGATCTCCCGCTTCTCGACGCGGCCATTACTTCAGTGCTCGCAGCAGGTGACGGAGGGATCGAGCCGTATCGGGGCAACTACACGTTCTACATTGCCGAGCGGGAACGCAGGCACGAGCAGCGTTTAGCAACTCGCAAGCGGCAGGACTCCGAGATCGCCCGTCTCGAGCAGGGGATCCGCCGTTTCAAGGGGTCGACCGCCAAGATGGCGAAACGTGCGAGTTCTTGGGAAACTCGTGTTGAGCGAATGCAATCCGACCTCGTCGACACTGCCCGCGAGGTCCGTGCGATCAATGTGACATTCCCTCAGCCGGAACCCTCTGGCAAGATTCCCCTGCGCGCTGAGAACCTCGCCAAGGCATATGGCCACAACGTGGTATTCGTCGATGTGGATGTGATCATCGACCGCGGAGACCGGCTGATCATCATGGGACTCAACGGTGCGGGAAAGACCACTCTTCTTCGGATACTCGCAGGTGTCGAAACTCAGGACCTCGGCAGCGTCGATATCGGATACCGGGTATCCGTCGGTTATTACGCACAGGAGCATGAAGACATCCACCCGACGCGGTCGGTTCTCGAACATATGCGTGAGGTGTCTGGCCTTCCCGATCGCGAACTGCGCGGAATTCTGGGGCTCTTCTTGCTTGCGGACAAGATCAACCAGGAGGCTGGAACATTGTCCGGTGGCGAACGAACGAAGC
>CAZHPJ010000503.1:0-2181 GCA_964534585.1 uncultured Sandaracinaceae bacterium
AAGGGAGAGAGAGGGGGAGGGGAGGAGGGCTGCGGAGGGCAACGGCGCAGTGTCGGGACGCCAGCTTAGACAGGTGCCGACCGGTCGAGGTGGACAGACTTGGACGACGAAGCAGCGGAACTCAGAGCAACGGGAGTCCGTAGTACAGGATCAGGCCCGACACGATGTAGACCGCCAGCACTGTGGGAAGGATGATTCTCGCGGCCATTCCCTGGGTCAATTCGTACTTCTCCGCGAACATCATGGGAGCGACGCACGCGGAGACGAATGTCCCGAAGATGGGCCCGATGAATGGAAGGATGAAGAACGGTGCGCCAGCGACCCCCGCGACGGGCACGATCGTCAGCAAGCTGAGCAGCGCGCGGCGGGGCGTATTGATATGGGTGCGGCTCCTTTGCGACGACGCGTTTTTGTCATTTCACGCGTCTGAGATGACCGCGCCGCTTCGATTTCTTCTCCTGGCGGCGTCGGACTCGTGGGATTCGCCCACCGGCGTAACGTGCGTTGTGGTTCCGCTTGCGCTCTTGTTCGAGATGGAAGCACCAGTACGAGTCGAAATCGCCGCTCGAGCGCAGCGAACGCAGGCGGAGCACCGCCTCGGCGCTGGGCAGTCGCCAGCGGGCGCCCGTCAGATCCATCCGATCCTTGACAAGATGGCGGCAGGCGCCCTCGATGACCCCCGTGGCGATGGGCAAGCCCTGCGCCAGGGCGAGGTCATAGCGCAAGAAGTCACGGTGGTTGTGCAGGTAGCGGGCGCAACGGTCGATGGGTTTGCGCTTCTGGGCCGAAAGGCCGCGCAGCGTCGCACTCCGGCGCATTCCGGCCGCGACTTCGCTGGACTGACCACAGAGGATCCGCCGAAGCCGTTCGCTCACCCAGGCTTCGGCCTCTGCACTTCCCTCGCAATGCAAGGCCCAGGTCGCCCCCCACAAGTACTCGACCACGTGGATCACATCGAGCAAAATCGTCAGCGATACGCCCTCGCGCTCGGCACCGGCCTGGAGTAGCTCGAGCTGCTTCGCGTTGCCGTCGACCAGTGCAACCCACGTCTTCTCCTTCTCGCGATCTCGGCTGCGCGCCTCCTGGAAAGCTTCGCCAATCACCTCAGCGGGCTCCTTGACCACACTGGCCCAGACCCGCTTGTGTTCCGGTCGCGGCCGCACGCTCCGCGACGCGGCGTCCTCCTCCCCGTGGAGCTCGCCCACGATCTCCGCCGCCGTTCGCTCGAAGGGCGCGACCGTGTAGACGGCCGCCACCGTCGCCATCCGCTTCGAGTTCGGCTTCTCTCCTTTGCTCCGGCGTTTCTGCAGCTTCGACTGACGGGACAGCGCGGCCTGGCGTGTGCGTTCCCGAAGGTCTTCCTGCCGCATCACCACGCCTTTGCCGTCCACACTCAGCACCAGAATCGAACCCGGCGTGGCGGGCGCGTCTCCCGCTGTGCGCATCTCGTAGAACGCATCAAAATCCTCCGCCCCGCGCACCACCGCTTGCTCGACCTGGCGCTTGGCGATCCGCGCCCCCGTCGTCCTCTCGATCGAGGACACCGTCTCGTCGAACGAACTCTTGGCGGCCTCCTCGGCCACCCGTTCACACAACCCGTGCGAGTAGAGCTCCGGCGGCAGATTCAAGCTCGCATCCAAAGGGTGCAGGCTCTGCTGCCCCCGGCCGCCATACGCGATTCGTTCGACCCGCACTGGCCCGAAGATCGTCATCAACGACCGCTCCGTGACACGGTGATGGGTCTGTTCAACCCCGTCGGCTCCCACCACCCAGCTGCCCAACCCCTGCTCTTGCTCCTCGTGCGCCCGAAGGTCAAGGTGCGCTTGGAACAGCAACCGCAGCAAGCTCCACCCGTCCTCCTGGAGCCGCTTCTCGAGCACGCTGTGCTCCATCCGAGCCGCAGCAGCCGAACACAGATGCGTCTTGATACGCTCGAACTGCTCGTCGGCTTCAGCAAAGGCACCTTCCCCCCAAATCGCGTAGGCTTCCATGCGAACGGGCCTCCGGGGGGTTGGTTATGAGTATGTCAAACCCATAGATACCTCCTGAGGGCCCGTTCTTCCTCCCCAATCGACGCTAACTAACCGAATTCCTTGTCGTTCCAAAGGAGCCGCACCCAAATCAATTGGGTGCGGCTCCTTTGCGACGACGCGTTTTTGTCATTTCACGCGTCTGAGATGA
>CAZHPJ010000504.1:0-2181 GCA_964534585.1 uncultured Sandaracinaceae bacterium
ACGTCCGGGGACGTGTGCCGATCTCGGCCAGGAGCTTGTAGTTTCGGTTGACCTCGGACCACCTCGCGACCGTACTTTTCGGATCGTTGAGGTCACCGAAAGCGATGGCCTGGGTCGGACAAGCTTGCTGACACGCGCTCTTGATATCGCCATCCTCGAGCTCGCGGCTTTCCCGCTTGGCAGCCATCTTCCCCTCTTGGATGCGCTGTACGCAGTAGGTGCACTTCTCCATCACGCCGCGCATGCGCACCGTCACGTTGGGGTTGAACTGGAGCTTTCTGGACTCCGGAAAATCCTCAAACCAGCCAAACTCGTCATCCAAGTGGCCGTGCCAGTCGAGGTAATTGAAGCGACGGACCTTGTACGGACAGTTGTTCGCGCAGTAGCGCGTGCCGACACAGCGGTTGTAGGCCATGTCGTTGAGGCCTTCGGGCGTGTGCGTCGTCGCGTTGACCGGGCACACGTTTTCGCAGGGCGCTTCCTCGCACTGTTGACACGTAACCGGCTGCACCGCGACCTCCGGGTCATTTTCATCGTCCCCGACGAAATACCGATCGATGCGAAGCCAGTGCATCTCGCGACCGCGCTCCACCTCGAATTTGCCAACCGCGGGAATATTGTTCTCGGCCTGACACGCAATCACGCAGGCGTTGCAGCCCGTGCATGCATTGAGGTCGATCGCCATGCCCCAGCGGTGACCCTTGCTGTAGTCCTGCTGCTTCCAAAGGGGTGGCGTGCTCACTGGGTCGACCGAACGGTACGAAGCGAAGTCCGGCTCCTTTTTGTACTCGTCGAGCGTCGCGTCGATCACGATCGGGCGGCCCTCCATGCGATCATGCGTCTGCGTCTGGACCAGGGTGTACGCCTCGCGAAGCACCTCGACCGTCACTCCGCCGGTGAAGTCCATGCCGTCGCTGGTGCGAAGCGGGTTCACGTCGAAGCCCTTGCCGCTACCATAGCGACCGGCGGCGGTGCGGCCCCAGCCGAGCGTCAACGTCACGGAGAAATCAGCATGTCCAGGAAGGATCCAAGCCGGGACTTCGATCTTGGCTTCCCCCTTGCTGAGTCGAAGCATCTGACCGCTCTTCGCGCCGAGCATCTTGCTGGTTGCCGGCGAGATGAGCGCCGCGTTGTCCCATACGAGCTTCGTCATTGGCTGTGGGAGCTCGAGCGCCCACAGGTTGTTCGCGTGCTCGCCGTCCCACAGCGCGGAATCCGGCTCAAAGCTCACCTCGAGGTGCTTGTCGCTCGCCGCCCGTGGTCTCTGGGAGGTGAGAAGCGCTTCGAGGATCGCGGTGGCATTCACCTGGCTGCTGGTCTGTTCGGGGCTCAGCAGAACACCGCTGTGAAGTGCCCGTCGCCACAGGACGTCGGGGCTCAGGGCCGCAGGCGAAAATCCATAGTCGAGAAGTGCCTTGGTATCGTTTTTGATCTGAGGGCTTTGGGTCTCCCTAACGATGTCATGGCCCCGCGTGGTCTTTTCCCCAGCTAGGGTCGCCAAGAGCTCGATCGCGCTTCGTCCGCCGTAGAGCGGCGCGATCAGCGGTTGTTGGATCGTGACCGAGCCATCCAGCGCCTGCTGGTCTCCCCAAGCCTCGAGCTCGTGAGCCAGTGGGGCATGCCAGGAACAGAGCTCCGAGGTCTCATTGCGATGTGTCGCAAGATGGACCGAAGTGAGCCCCTCTCGACCGAGGAGCTCGGCGAACTTCACGTCCGCAGGCGCGTCATACGCCGGGTTGCCTCCGAGAATGACGAGCGACGAGATCGTCTCGGCATCCTTGGCGAGCTGCGCGATGCTCGCACGGCTCGTCACATCGTCAGGGTCGATGGCGGGGCCGAAGACCGTGGTGGTCCCGAGGTTGCCAAGCGCCCCGTTGATCGCGATCGCGAGAGCATGGACTCGCGGGGGCTGACCCGCGCCGGCGATCACAGCCGACCGGCCCCCGTTTCCCATCAGGTCGTCAGCGACCGCGTCTAGCCATTTCTGATCCATTGGGGCCGCGTCCACGGTGCCCGTGGGCTTCCGGAACGCATCGGCGTAGTCCGCGGCTTTTTGGAGCAGATCGGCGAACGGTTGGAGGGTCGTCACCCCGCGACCCGCGAGCGTGACCGTCAAAGCCCGGGCGAACCATTCGATGTCAGCCTGCGGCATGCGCAAGCGGTGATCGGCCATGCTTCCAG
>CAZHPJ010000505.1:0-2178 GCA_964534585.1 uncultured Sandaracinaceae bacterium
GTCGTCGAAGACCGCATCGCGGACGACGGCGAGATCTTGATCCGCAGCAAGGTCGTGTTTCAAGGCTACTACAAGGACCCGGAGGCGACCGCCGAGACGATCATCGACGGATGGCTATACACCGGCGACATCGGCAAGAAGGACGAAGACGGTTCCCTCCACATCCTCGATCGCAAGAAACACATCATCATCACCGCAGGTGGAAAGAACCTCACGCCGTCGAACATCGAGAACGAGATCAAAGCGTCGGACTCACTGATCAGCCAGGCGCACGCTCACGGCGACAAACGCAAGTACCTGGTGGCGTTGGTGACCGTGGGCGCTCCGGAGGCCGTGGAATGGGCTCGTCAACAGAAAACCATCGACGAAGCCGCGGCCGACAAGCACATCAAGGACCTGAGCGAAAACCCCCTCGGACGTTCTGCTGAGCTCCAAGCGTTGCTCGAAAAGGTGGCGCGGGACCCTACGGTGGAGAAGCGCATCGTCACATCGGTAAGGAGGGCCAACGAAGGGCTATCGCGCGTCGAGACGATAAAGAAGATTCACATCCTCGACCGAGAATTCAGCGTGGAGGAAGACGAGCTCACCCCGACGCTCAAGCTCAAACGCAAGAATATCGAGGCGAAGTTCACGGAAACGTTTGACAAGCTCTACGACGATGAGGGGTTTGGCTTGGTCGTCTTGAAGGCCTAAGCTTGCTCCTCCATGCGTGTTGTTCTCACGTGCCTATTGGCGATGCTTTTCGCGTCACCTGCACTCGCCTTCGAAGGCCTGCTCGAGGCAAGCCTGTCGAGCGAGCAGGGTGTCGTCGCACAGATCCACGCCCGATACTCCAAGGCCGGCGACGTCCGCATGGACATCCGGTCAACGGACGCCGAGGGTAAGCCCGTGCTCACGACGACCGTCATGCCGGCAAAGGGTGGGAGCTACTATTCAATTTCGCACGACCAGCGGGCCATCGTGGAGATTCCGTACTCGGCGCTCGCGGCGACGAGCAAACAGGTGACGGGCTCCGGCGACAACGCCAACCTGGAGATCAAGAAGCTCGGCAAAGAGACTGTGAGCGGGGTCCAGACTCAGCACGTCCGGGTGATCGACAAGGACAACAAGGCTGTCATCGACCTCTGGCTCACGCAGAAGTACCCCGCCGACCTTTGGACGCGCGCCTTTCGAGGCCGGAATCTCGGGCTCGAGATCTCTGACGACGAACGCAGCAAGGCGATGAAGAAGTACGGTATTAGGCCCGGTTTCTCGATGAAAATGCGGGTCGATCAGGCTGGCGGGGTTCCGGTGGTGTTCCTGGTCGAGAAGGTCGAGCGTGTGCCGGTGCCGGCGAACGTGTTCTCGCTGCCCGAGGGGTACACGCGCGTGCAAGACCCGGCCAGCTCACAACCTTGACGGGCGACGGCGACCTTGCGATATACAGCCGCAAGGGACGGCGATGACGGGGCGCCGAAAGGAGATTCAATGACTAAGCAAGTGCTACTACGCACGTTGATCGTGATGTCCGCGCTGCTCGTGTGGAATGGATGCAAGGGGTCCGACACGGCCAAAGACGTAAAGAAGGACGATCCGGTTCTGCTGCTCGATGCGGGTCAAGAACCGCTGGCGCCGCTTCGTTACAAGATCGCGCGCGGAACGACGACGACCGGCACCATGGACTTTGGAATCGTTTCGCTGGCCACGACGGATCGCAGCGCGGCGCTCGCCGCGACCCCTGGAATCCGGCTGCACATCGTGTCTGGCCCGACCTTCGAAGGGAAGCGCGGCAGTATCCGCTTCGACGTCCGGATCACCAAGGCCGAAGCGATCGTCCCCGAGGGGATAGACCCCAGGGTCGTGATGGACCTCAACAGGAGCGCGTCCGTGCTCAACAACGTCGGCGGCTGGGTCGAGGTGGACGACCGCGGCATCATCCAGCGGACAGAGCTGAACGAAGCCGCCAAGCATGCCGACATTCCTGCTCGCCTGCTCGTGATGATCATCAACGCGCGCACGTCGCTCGCCCGCGTAGTTCTGCCGGCAGAGCCCGTCGGCGTTGGCGCTCGCTGGGAAGCGCGCAAGGACATCGTCCTGTACGGCTTCAAGCTGACCCAGATCGATACCTACACGCTGACCGAAAAGCTCGGCGACAAGCTCAAGCTCGACGTGCAGATTCAGCAGACCGCTCTTCCGCAG
>CAZHPJ010000506.1:0-2175 GCA_964534585.1 uncultured Sandaracinaceae bacterium
GATATCGCCTGCGCGAACTCACTGGCAAGATGCAGGAGGCCGGCTTCGCCATCGCAGTCGGCGTTCGCTACTCGCATGGGCGTGGGCAGGCCTTGGGCATCCTGTTTCCCGCCCAGTATGACCCTTCGTCGATCACACGGCAGGGCGCCAACGGCAAGATCAACGAGATCGCGCTCAACCTGGGCGCCAACGTTAGCTTCTAAACCAAATGCTTGCTCGTTCGGGCACAAACTCTAGACTCGCGACATGAGGCACGTGTCGACGCTGGTCGCGCTTGCGACAACGATTCGGGCGTGTTTGTGACGAATAGCGCGTATGGAGCTGGCAAGATGGTGGCGATCCGCCGTCGCCCGCTACTCCGCTGTGTCTGTGGGTCTCATCATGGCGTTGCTCCGCCGCGAATAAGAGGAGATCACGGCCTGCGTCGAAGGCGGCTGCTCCGTCAAGAGTGTGTGGCGGGCGTATGCGACGCGAAGTTCCAAGCCGTTCCCAGGGTCCTACAGCTCGTTTCTTCGCTACTGTCGAAAGCACTGCCACGCCGTCGCGTCCGTCGAGCCCAAAGCCGTGAAGGCGCCTCAGCAGAAGCCAAGCGGAGTCGGAAGCGTGCTCGGCCACAGCAAGCGGTTCCCGCCCCCGCTCAAACGTCCGCCTGGGCTCACGCCGGAACAAATCGAGAGGCTGATGGACCCTGATCGCGACCTGGACCCCAAGAGATGAGCGACTCCCTCGATCTCATCGTCACGACCAAGTCGGACCTCCGGGAGATCATTCGTGATGCGCTTGCGGATGCATTGAGCGATCAAAGAACGCCTGTAGCGGAGCTGATGAGCGTTGAAGAGGTCGGCAAGCGCATCCGTGTTCATGCACGGACGGTCCGAAACTGGGTGCTTCACGGTTGCCCACATGTGCGGGCCGGCCGTAAGCTTCGTTTTCGCGAGCCGGATGTGTTGCAGTGGCTGGAGGAGCGGGGGTCGTGAGAAGCAAACGCAAACACAGTTGGCCTTCAGGCTTCTACTCGGACGGGCTCTCGTACCGCATGAAGATGGCAGACGGTCGCTTCCGACGACTCGGGTCGAACGAAGCCCGGGCACTCCGCAAGTTTCATCAGGTGCGACGCTTGGAGGCTGGCGGAGACTCGGTCGGTGCTCCCTCCAGCGCGCGCATGACACTTCGAACCGTCGCGGAGCGGTGGTTGGAAGCACAGCAAGCCGATGGCGTGCGTGACGCCGATCGAGACTTCGGTCGGTTCAAGAACCACGTCGACCCCTTGATCGGAAGCAAACGGATCGGCGACATCGAAGCGCGCGATCTGATGCTCATGATCCGAGAGCTCAAGCGCCAAAAGAAAGCCAATGGATCCCCGCGTCATGCCGATGGGTCCATCGTGAATATCCTTGGTGTTTGCTCGAGCGTGTTCGAGCTTGCGATCCTCGAAGGCGCGATCGAGCACAACCCGGTGAAGCACATCCCAAGCCGAAAACGCCCCAAAAAGCGAGGGAAGGGGGGCGTCCCGTACCGACACCACGAGGCCGTGGCGTTGATGACCGATCTACGAATTCCCGCGGACCGAAGGACACTGAACACGCTGCAGGCGTTGACTGGAATGCGCATTGGCGAAGCGTGCGGCCGTCGCTGGCGCGACTACGACCGGGAGACACCGGGGCTCGGTGCCATCCACGTGTGGAGCCAGTACGACGACCGGCCGCTCAAGACGGGCCGAGCCTCGCACGAGAAGGAGCGCTTCGTGCCTGTGCACCCGGTGCTCGCCAAGGCCCTCGCAGAATGGCGCCTAGGCGGCTTTGCGGAGGTATACGGACGCCCGCCGAGCGGCGATGACTTCCTCGTACCGGACCCCGCAACCATGGGCGCGAGAACGCAGAACAAAGCGGGCAAGGATCACCGTGCGGATGCCGAACTGCTCGGCATCTACGTCCCAGGGAGGCTCACCCACGGTTTGCGGCGCTGGTTCATCTCGACGTGCCGCAACGCCTCGGCGCGTACGGAGGTGGTCGAGCTCATGACGCACAACGCGAAAGGCGAAGTGATCGATGCCTACACCTCGTGGGAGTGGTCGACGCTGTGCGCCGAGCTCAGCAAGCTGGTGGTCGATCTCAACGCAGCCAACTTGATCGTTTTGCCGGTGGCAAAAAGTGAAACAACCGAAACAACCACAGT
>CAZHPJ010000507.1:0-2174 GCA_964534585.1 uncultured Sandaracinaceae bacterium
ATCGTTTCATTGCTCCTGGGTTCAGCAACCCGGGCCGCATCGTCGTTCTGTTGAGTTGGGTTGTCAATGGACACCATGGTCCGGGTCGATGACTCCGACCCCAGAGCTGGCCGTCCAGCCTTCCAGCCCGCTAACCACTCGCAATTTCACGAAATCATGATCACGAGCGACAATCTCTCCCCGGTCGCCTCCGCGCGCCGATCCACGAACCTGAGCTCGTGGATCGGGCCCTTCGCGCAGGGTTGCGCGATCGTCGAGCACCACGGCGCGGGGGCCGTCTCGAAACAGGCCAGCTTTGGCGCCGAGCCCAAGTGCACAGAATAGAAGAATGACGCCCGACGAAACCAGCAGCGGGTAGAGCCATCGGTTCCTTCGGCGTCCGACCGAAACCCAGATGAGACCGAGAAAGAACGACAGGTTGGCCACCAGCAATGCGAAGGCGAGCGCATCTTCCGACACGCTTCCGTAGATCGCGTCGCTGATCGAGCTGCTCCGCTGGATCGTCGCCTCACCCTCCGCTTCGGCGCGTTGCTCTTCGAGCGCCTTTTCAGCGTCTCGCAGGTTCTCTGCGGCTTTGCTGTCGTTTGGGCGCAGGGTCAGAGTGCGCTCGTAGTTGAGGATGGCGCGGGCGTAATCGCCGGATTGCGCGAACGAGGTCGCCAAGTTGAAATAGACGTCGGGGTCGCGGACACCCGCTTCAGCGAGCTTGCGATAGTGGGAAATCGCATCGGTGTGATCGCCGCGCGAGGCAGCGATGTTAGCCGCTTCGAAGATCTCAGTCAGCGACGAACCGCCGCCAGAGTGCCCGGGCTCCTGCGCGGCGGCTCCTACGGGCGCCATGAGGAGCGCTAGGGCGATGTAAGACGCTCGAATCACGTGCTCCTCCGCGAACGTTGGATGCGTTCGATGATCGCGGTGGTGCGTTGGAGACACCGCTCCATTTCGTCCTTGCTCACTCCAGACGCAGCGAAGCGCGCGAAGTCGGCGCCCTCGAGCTCGTTGATCACCCGTTGCACCAGATCATCGTCGAAGCCTTCGGCCACCAGCCGCGTCCGGAGCTGTGCGTGTGACAGCCCGCCGATCGGCTCGTTCAGTCGCGAATCGAGAGCATGGGTGATCGACCCGACGACGCGGTCGTAGAAGCTTCTCGGGTCGCCGGCTTGGAGCGCGTTCTCTGCTCTGCGCACCAGCTGGCGCTGAACGGCACCGGCGGTGGCACTGTGCTGCTCGCGACGCCGCGCGACGCCAGCCCCGAGTACGACGAGGAGGAACAGCACGGGCGGGAACGCCAAAAGCCAAGGGAACCAACCCCGGTCACGCACGGCGGTTTCGCCCCGGGTGAGCGCGCTGTACATTCGAATCGGCCCGAAGGTCCCGGCGCTGGGCTTGGGTCGGGTGTCGACCGGTTCGATGGCGGGCTGCGAAAGTTTCGCCGCGCCGCTCGACGTGAAGACGAGAGCGGGAGTCTTCGCCGAACCGTATTCCTCGGTCTCGGGGTCGAAAAAGTGAAGCTCGATCGGTGGCACCCTGTGTTCCCCTGGTGTTTCTGCGATCAGAATCCACTCCCACGACCGGGTGCCGGAAAGCTTGCCGGCTACAAAACGCTCTTGATCCCGGATCGCGGGCTGTAGCGTGCGCACCCCCAACAAGGGTGGCAGGTCGATGCGAAGATCTTGCACGTTGCCGAAGCCCGTCGCGTCGACGCGCAGCGTCACGGCGTCGCCCGTAGTTACTGTCGAGCGGTCGAGCCACGCTCGCATGGTGTATCGCCCAACGACGGCGTTGGCCGGTCCGGGCTCGGGGAGGGGTTTGACGTTCACCGTGACTGGCACGCCAACGCGTTGCACGCGTTCGGGAGCGTCGAAGAGGCTCCCCCCCCCTACGTTGAACACGACCTTCGGCGGACCAATGGTGAGCTCGCCCGAATGCTGCGGAAACGCCGCGGAACGCTGAAGCACGTAAGCCCGGTAGTATGTACCCATCACGGAAATGGTCTGGGACTGCAGGCTGGTGATGGGATCGTCGTGTACCCAAAAGCCGTCCATCGACGGCTTGCTCGGCATCACCGTCTGGGGCGACAGCCGAAGTCGCGTGTAGAGGTACACGGTGACGTTGACTTGTTGGCCAACGTAGACCTCATCAGGCTCGACGACCGTCCGCAGGAACGCGCGCTC
>CAZHPJ010000508.1:0-2159 GCA_964534585.1 uncultured Sandaracinaceae bacterium
AGAACGAATCCTCTGCGGAGGTGCGCTGAACCTACTCGCTTACGACTCCGCAGGGAACCCGATTATGAGCGGTGCGGCTCAGGTCGTGGTCCATACTGCCGGAGCCAACGAGAGCGGGCCCCCCACCGTTGCAGACTTCGACGGGGATGGCTTTGCCGAGGTCGGCACCGCGAGCTCCACCGCTTACGTAGTCTTCGACTTCCAGTGCACCGGGGACCCGCTGCCGGCGGAGTGCGAGCGCGAATGGGTGCGTTGGATGGTCGAAAACGACGACTGTTCGAGTCGCGTAACCGGATCGAGCGTATTCGACTTCGAGGGCGATGGTTCGGCCGAAGTGGTTTACGCGGACGAGACGAGCTTCCGGATTTTCAATGGCTCGGATGGCACGATCCTCTACGAGGACACAACGCACAGCAGCAACACGCGCTTGGAGATGCCGATTGTCGTGGACGTCGACAATGACGGGAAGTCGGAAATCGTGATCCCCGAGCCGAACAGAGACCCAAGCCGGGGTGGAATCGAGATTTGGGAAGACTCGGACAACAACTGGGTCCGCACGCGGCGCATCTGGAATCAGCACACCTACAGCGTGACCAACGTGACCGAAAATGGTCAGATTCCACGCGTTCCAGAGATCAACTGGACACGTTCCCGGCTCAACAACTTCCGGCAGAATGTCCAACCGGGCGGGCTGTTCGACGCACCAGACTTCGTCGTGCGCGAGATCTTCAGGCTCGCTTGCGACGCGAGCCAATTCACGTTGGCGGTGGTCGTCGGCAACGACGGTGCGCTCAGCGTCCCGCCCGGCATCCTCACTCATGTGGTCGTCACCACCGACGACGCTCGGGTCTTCGACCTCGGCACGGTGCCTACGATCGATTGGCTCTTGCCTGGGCAGTCAGAGCAACTCGAGCTGGTGTTTGCAGTTCCCGACGGGCCCCCGGTTGCCGGGCTCGTGGTCTCGGCCACCGTCGACGACGACGGGATGGGGGGCCAGCAGTACAATGAGTGCAATGACGACAACAACGTGGCCACGTCGAATCCCATTCGCTGCCCGTCGGTCCAATAGCCCCGTAACCTATCCCCTTTCTGTGGGTCCCAATTGGGGGGATTGCCTAACCGAGCTACCGGGGGATATACCCAAGGGTCCGGTGCTTCAGACGTCCACCATACCGCCGACCAACCGGCTAGTGATCCGCCAGGGCGGGATTTCCGACCTCGGGGGTGTGCTCCGGGTTTGCGAAATGCACGCGGCGCACTGGGCGCATTGGGACGGCCAGATTTGGAACGAGCTTCGACTGAACGAGTTCTTCGAGCGAGTGTTGCGGTCGCAAGATGACGTGTTTCAGTTTTGGGTCGCGGAGAACTCGCAGGGATCGATAGTGGGATGGGAAATGCTCTCTCTGGCCGGTGACCATCCCGTGAATCGACGTCTGACAGCCGAAGCTACGACGTGTCTGGCCCAGCCCAGCACCGGTCTCGGGCGCACCTTGGTGACCCACGGAGTCCGTCACGCAGCGCGCACGCCGCTTCAGTATGTGTTTGCGCGGGTGTCCACTAGCGATACGCTCATGCTCAGCGTGCTAGAGGCGGTGGGTTACCAAGAAGTCGGTTTAATTCCCGAGGCGATCAAGCCGCCTGCTCGCCCCGAGCAGATCGAGTTTGTCTACGTCGTCGAGCACTAGGCGCGTCGCACGAGCTTGCCCTCTGCGATGTTTGGGATAAGGTGCCCGGTCTGGGAGGCGCCATGGCGGCCAAGCAAACGCCCAAGAAGAAAACTGGAACTGCAAAGAAGGCCACGAAGGAGCGCGTGAGCAAGGCGCCTCCTAAGAAGGCCGCGAAGAAGCGCTCGAGCAAGGCGCCTCCTAAGAAGGCCGCGAAGAAGCGCTCGAGCAAGGCGCACGCGAAGTCGGTTAGGCCAACGAGGCCCGCAAAGCCACGGGCGAAGAAAACAGCGTCAGTGCCAGCGCCAGTGTCAGCGCCAGTGTCAGCGCCAGTGTCGGTGTCAGCGCCAGGGTCAGCGCCACCCCGTGCAGAGGAGGCTTCGCGTGCTGCGTCGTATCTCGAGGGCGTTCCTCATGATCACGCTGAGCTCGTTGCGGGGCTCCTACAGGTGGTGCGGGGGGCTGCGAAAGACCTCAAGACTCTCGTCACGCAAG
>CAZHPJ010000509.1:0-2156 GCA_964534585.1 uncultured Sandaracinaceae bacterium
TCGCGAGGTCATGGATCACCTCGTCACCGCGGAACGTCGAGCCTACACTGCCGGCCTTGCGCGGGCTCGTCTGGCCATAGAGGCACCACGTAATCGCGTCGGCGATGGACGTCTTACCGATGCCCACAGGTCCCTTCAGCAGCATGAGCCCTTGGTCGGCAAGCTCCAAATCAACAAGCCCGTTGACGGCGCAGAAGTCGTGAATGCTCACGCTCTGAACAACGACCTCCGGGGTCATCGGGAGCACTGCTTTTGCTTCGGGCAATTCGGCGAGAACCGAGCGCCCGAAACTCTTGAGCGTGTCAGCCCACTCAGGCGAGCCGTCGTCATCGTGCTCTTGCCATGTCTCTTCCACGTAGCGATCGATCGCTTCGTCGAGTGAAAGCGCGAACTCAGGCACGGCGTCATCGTCCGCGTCAGTATCGAGAGGCAGCGGCCGAACGTCTTGTGCGGGAACTACGTCACGGATGAACGTTCTGAATTCGTCAGTCCCCAGATCCGCCGGCTGTGCGTAGACCTCGACGATGTCGTGCTCGTTGATCTTCGAGGGGTCCACAGGTTCGCGATACGTGACTCGGTGGTGCCGGGGGAAATCGTTGAAGTTGAGCCACTGAGGCTCTGCGATATCCGCTGTGATGAGCGCGGCGCCCTTCACTTCCCCCATCTCACCGAACGTCAGCTCGAACGGATTGCCAAGGTACCACGTGTGCTCGCCGTGCTTCTGGCGCATGTGGTAGTGGCCGAGGTAGCCCGCACGGGAGACCCGCTCGATCTGCTCGACACTGACCCGACCTGGCGCCTCGTATCCGTAATTCGTGCGCGCTCCCCGGACCTCCGCATGGCCGAAAATGGTCCAGCCATCCCCGTCGAGATCGAAGAGCGCCGCTTGTTCCCCAGGCTCTTCGCGCCAGGGCAGATACGCGATCTTGCTGTGCTCGATAAGCAGCGGCTCCGTTGCCACTTCGATGTTGGGAAATGGCTCGAAGATACGGACGCCATGCAAACGCCCATCAAGCGTCACCTGGTCGTGGTTGCCAGGCACGATCGTAAAATGGATACCCGCGTCACGCCACCGATAGAATTCATCGATCAACGGATCGATCTGTCGGATCGCGAGCACTCCCCTCGTATCGAAAAAGTCACCGCAAAACACGACATCCGCGGTGTGCTGGATGGCGAGGTCGCGAATGCGCGCGAGCACGCGAAGACCACGCTCCATCGTCTTGGCGGAGTAGTGCAGATCGGCGAATGCGATCTTGCGCCACGGCGGGAGCTTCACGTCATCGAGTGACCGTGCCTTGCGCGCCATCACACCACCTCCGCTTGATATTGCTCAGCGAGTTGCTGGTACAGCGCCGGCCGATGCGCGAGCTGCTCCGCAAACCCGAGGTATGTCCCTTGGAATTTCACTTCGTCCTCGCCGGGGATGTGCAGCGTGCTCCACGAGCCGTGCTGCGATACCCATCGGTGCTTGGTATCCTCTTCGGCGCCGTGAGTCTTGGCCCAATCGTAGAGCGTCCACGCGTTATGGATACCCGCACCGTAGAGCAATGCGATCTTCGCTGGCGGCCGAGGCATGGCGACCCTCGTCTTCCTGAGCTTCGCTTCGATGAGATGGCCGATCACGTTTTCGCCTTGTTTGAGCGACTGTACCCGCGAGAGCCAGACGCGTAGATCTGCTCCATAGCGGATACCTCCGCCGCCGTACGTGCTGAGCGACGAGAACGGGCCTATCCCTGAATAGAATTGGTTAGTGGCCACGATCACAGCACGCGCCTTAGCCAACCTCGGCTTAATCCGGCGCATGTTCATACGGATGATCTTCGCAGCGCTCGCAACGTGCTTATCGTCCGCAGCGCCCTTCTTCTCCGCTTCGGTTTGCGTGCCTGCAACGGAGTCCCACCCAATCAACATGATCGGGGGTCGCATCTTCTTCGCCAGGAGTCTCGCTATCTGCGCCTCCTGGATCGAGAGAAGCCGATCAAACGCGGTAAACACACCCTCTATGGTGTCCGCTTTCGAGATGATGAGTTCGTCGGGGTTCACGCCTAGCTTGATGGTGTAGGGGAGATCTCTCGCATGCTCTGAGTCTACGAGGCACGCGACGTGACCGAGTCGCTGGGCATGCGCCATAGCTTGGTCAAGGAGCGTTGAAT
>CAZHPJ010000510.1:0-2145 GCA_964534585.1 uncultured Sandaracinaceae bacterium
TTCGCAAGGCGTTCGACGCGCGGTGGGTTTCGTCGCGTGCGAGGAGCAGTAACGACAGCGCCGGGTTGCCTCTCACGGGTATCGCGTTCTTTTGTCCGGGCCTGAATATCCGGTCGCCTTCTTCTTCGCCTGCCGCGGTAACTCGTGGCTTCGCAACAGAGGCGACTTCGAGATCGGTCACGCCGATGTCTTCGCGGGCGCGGACCGCGACGCCGAGCTGTCCTTTTCCACCGTCGACGACCAGCAAGTCAGGGAGCTCCCAGCTTTCCTCTCCGTTCTTACCTCGGCGCAACCGCCGCACCAGCACCTCGTACATCGCCGCGTAGTCGTCGCCGCCACTCACATGCTTCACGCGAAAGCTCCGGTAGCGTCCTTTGGCGGGCACTCCGTCCTGCAACGCGACGAACACCGCCACGGTTTCCTCGCCTCCGGTGTGCGAGATGTCCACGCACTCCATTGTGCGCGGGAGCACCGACAAGCGCAGTTGTCTTTGCAGCTCTTGCAGTCGCGCCTCGACGTCTTCACGCGCGCGTTCCTTTTCGTCGAACGCGTGCTCTGCGTTCTCACGTGCAAGCTCTACGAGCTTGGCTTTGGTTCCGCGCTTCGGCTCCACGATCTGCACTCTGCGCTTTCGGTTCTCACTGAGGAGCTCCTCTAGCGCTTCGCTCATCTCGATCGACACGGGCACCAGAATCTCGTCCGGCAGCGAAGTCCGCTCGACGTAGTGCTGCCGTAAAAACGCGCCGAGCATCTCGTCATTCGGCACCGCGACTCGCCGCAGCGGAAGCGTGCGTACGTTACACAAGCGCCCACCGCGCATGCTCAGCACCGCGACCTCGACTTGGTCGCCCTGGCGGTGAAAGCCGATCACGTCCTGGTCCGACTTCTGCACCCCAGACACACGCTGTTCTTCTTGTGCGCGATCCACGGCGCGCAGCTGATCGCGATACACCGCAGCTTGCTCGTAGTAGCGCTCGCCCGATGCGTTCTTCATGCGTTCGTCGAGGTCGCGCACCAGATCGTCGTGCCGCCCATCGAGAAATCGAGCGACGTTCGCCACCTGCGCGCTGTACTCCGCCTCGTCGACCTGCAACACACACGGCCCCGGGCACCGCTTGATCTGATATTGGAGGCACGGTCGTGACCGCATGCGGAATTCCATGTCCGTGCAGGTCCGCAGCTGGAAATAGCGATTCACCAGCCTGAGTGTCTGCCGCGCAGCGGTCGCCGAGTGGTAGGGTCCGAAGTACTGGGCCCTGTCGAGCTTTGGCCGGCGAACGACTTCGAGTCTAGGCCAGGGCTTCTTCGCGTCGAGGCGCAACGACAAGAACTCCTTGTCGTCGCGCAGCTTCACGTTGTACTTTGGCTGGTGCGATTTGATCAGCTGGTTTTCGAGCAGCGCAGCTTCTTTGTCGGTGCACGTGACGTACGTTTCGATGTCTGTCAGCTCGCGTTCGAGCCGGCTGACGAACGCGCGCAAGTCGCTCGATCCTGGTTGGAAGTAGCTCCGTACGCGGTTCCTGAGACTTCGAGCCTTACCGACGTACAGAACCTTGCCGCCCGTGCCGTGAAAGACATAGACGCCAGGCGATGCCGGGAGCTTGTCGAGCTTTCGCTGTGCTGCGTCCGCGACCACGCCGCACCTATACCACTGCGGCCGACTTCGATCGCCCCGTGGCTCACGCGGCGCGAATCGCGCGCTTATCGGTGACGATGAGATCGACCGCAACGTCGAACGGCAGCTCGGGCACTTCGGAGACCAACTGAAAATCGTATGCAATCGCGCACGTGCACGCGTGTTCGAGCTGCGGGATCAACCTATCGTAGTAGCCGCCGCCGTACCCGATCCGGTAGCCGCGAGGGTCGACCGCCAATGCGGGAACCAGCGCGAAATCAACCTCGTCCGGTCGTACCCGCACGGCTTGTTCGGGCGGCTCTGGCACGGAAAAGGCTCCCTCGACGAGTACGGTTTTCCAATCGACCAGGTACAACTGTATCTCGTCTCCGAAGACCTTCGGTAACGCCACGCGCTTCCCGGCCGCCCACGCCGCTTCCATGCTTGGGCGCGTTCGTGCCTCGTTGCCAATCGACGCAAACGCAAGAATTGTTTCCGCCCGTTTGAGCTCTGCCAGCGCGAAGAGGCGT
>CAZHPJ010000511.1:0-2138 GCA_964534585.1 uncultured Sandaracinaceae bacterium
CTCGGCGCGCAAGCACCTCATCCACGCCGGCCTCTACTGTGTTGTCCTCAGCAAGATCTATCCACTCGATCGCGGCAAAGCGCTTGAACCACGTCCGTTGGGCCTTGGCGAACTGCCGCGTGTTGATTTTGACCATTTCGATCGCATCCGCAAGCGTGGAACGCCCTTCAAGGTAGTCGATGATCTCCGCATAGCCCACGGCCTGGCGCGCCGTTGTACTTAGCGGCTTCGACTCCGCCACCAGCGACTTTACTTCATCGACCAGACCGGCCTGAATCATCCTGCGGACTCGCTCGTTCGTCCGGTGATTCTGGTCTTCAAGCGTGCGGCGCAGCCCGATCATGACCATGTCGTGTTTGGCCCGATCCCGATCCCACTGCAATTGGAGCGAGCTGATCGGCTGTCCTGTAAGCTCGAACACTTCCAAAGCCCGCACGATCCGCCTTAGATCGTTCGGGTGAATTCGGCCCGCGGCCTCCGGATCCACGCCTCGAAGGCGTTCGTGGAGCGGCCCCGGACCGTCTTCCGGGGACCGCGCAAGCGAAGCCGGACAACAGGGGCACGAATGCCTTTCCGTGCAGCCCCACCCCTTTCATCACGCGGTCGATCCCGAACGCGACGCGAGCGAGGTACCCGGAGTCCTCGAGGAACCCAATGAAGAGGAAGAGGATCAAGATCTGAGGGGCGAAAACGATGACGTTTCCGACACCCGCAATGATGCCCTCGACGACCAAGTCCTGAAGCACTCCCGCAGGAAGAATCGCCGCAGCTTGCGCCTGCATGAACCCAGTGAAACGTTCGATGGCTTCGATCAAGGGCTCGGCCCCGGCGAAAAGCGCTTCGAAGATCGCAAACATCACGACAGCAAAGATGATGAGCCCTGCGACGGGATGCGTCAGGAGCCGGTCGATGCGCTCGCTCCATGGAGGCTGCCGATCCTGGGTAGAACACGCCTGGCCCACAGCGTCGTCGATCCAGGCGTAGCGTGAGGAGATGATGTCGAGGTCGAGGTCGCGTCCGCCGGCACGGGCTGCCCCGCGAATGTCTTGCACGGCTTGGCGCACCGCATCGGGAACGTCACGGAGGTTGTCGTCACCCAGAGAAAGGAGGCACCAAAGCGCGAATGCGCGCAACTGAGGGGGCGCGGTCGCCGGACGCCATTGCGCGATGACGGGCACGAGCTTTGCCACATCTGCTGCGAGCTCAGCCGGGTATGCCACCTTGGGTCGTCGCGCGCTGCGGGTTGGCCCGAGCTCTTGGTCCAGCGCCGCGAGCAGCGCATCCAGGCCGCGCCGCTTCGTGGCGACCACGGGAATCACGGGCGCCCCGAGGAGCTGAGACAATCGTTCGGTGTCGATGCGAAGCCCGAGACGCTCCGCGGAGTCCATCATATTGAGCGCGACGACGACGGGGACGCCCGACTCGATGAGCTGCAGCGCCAAGTAAAGACCTCGCTGCAACGTCGTCGCTTCTACGACGCAAATCACTGCCCGCGTCTCTCCTTCGATGAGCGCGTTGACCGCAAGCTGCTCTTCTGGGGAGCCCGCTGTCAGACTGTACATCCCGGGAATGTCGACCAACTCGATGTCTCGCGCGCCGAGCCGCACGCGTGCACTCGTTCGGTCTACCGTAACCCCCGGGTAGTTCCCAACGTGGGCCCTTCCCCCGGAAAGCGCGTTGAAGAGGGTGCTCTTTCCGCAGTTGGGGTTGCCCGCGATCAGCACCTGCCACGGGGCCACTCTGTCGCTCACACCGTACCCTCTAGGGTCACGGCGATCTTGGTCGCCGCGGCGCGGCGCACCGACAAGGAATAGTTGCGGAGCCGGAGCTCGATCGGGTCACCGAGCGGCGCCACGCGGACGACTCGGACGCAGGTCCCGGGGAGAAGGCCCATCTCCATCAGGCGCCGCGATAGGCGGCGCTCGCAGTCGATCGAGACGATCTTGGCTTGCTGCCCCAGGGGCAGATCGGCAAGGGAGGGCTTCATCGACTACTGATAATGAATTTCTTTTTCATGGGCAACCGCTTGGAATTTTGAGCGAGACCCCTATAGAACCGGCCTACTCATGCCTCACAAGGAGAATCATGGCTACTACCGCGCTCAAGGGAACCCCGGTTCAAACCAATAGCGACCTGCC
>CAZHPJ010000512.1:0-2131 GCA_964534585.1 uncultured Sandaracinaceae bacterium
ATCAGCAGTACGCCAATCATGCGACGAGCTCCCATGGGTCCTCTCTTCATCTGTGATCTATCTCGCATGTCATTGGCTTGGCCTCCAGGTGGGCATCCCGCCGCCCTTCTGTCCATACTGTATGCGTGCGCACGTCAGAGCTGGGGAGCCGGGCGCCCACGCGGCCGGCTGACCCGGAAACTCAGAGTCCGCGGATCGGGGACATCTTGGACTCGAAGTTCCGCATTACCGGGATCCTCGGTTCCGGCGGGATGGGGTGCGTCTATCTTGCGGAGCACCTGTCGCTCAGGCGCCCCGTTGCACTGAAGTTGCTGCATCCAGAGGTGGAAGGCATCGACGAGGTCGGCATCCGTTTCGAGCGCGAGGCTTTCGCGACCGGCCGTGTCGATCACCCGAACTGCGTCAGCGTTTCGGATTTCGGGCGCCTCGAAGACGGAACGCTCTACATGGTGCTCGAAGCATTGGAAGGCGTTTCCCTGTTCGATCTCCTCGAGCGCGAGCATCGGGTCGAATGGAAGCGCGCTCTGCACATCGGGCGCCACGTGTTGAGTGCGCTCGCCAGCGCACACGAGGCAGGCATCATTCACCGCGACGTGAAGCCCGAGAACGTCATCCTCGTCGAGCAGGACGGGGACCCCGATTTCGCCAAGATCCTCGACTTCGGAATTGCAAAGCTTTTCGATGGAACGAACCTCCGCAGCGATGACCCGCGGCTGACCCAACTCGGCGTGACTATCGGAACGCCGACCTACATTGCGCCTGAGCAGGCGTTCGGCCAGCCGATCGACGCCCGGGCGGACCTCTACGCACTGTCGGTGATGTTGTACGAGATGATCGTGGGTGCGCCGCCATTCGAGGCAGAGGAGGTGATCGCGTTGCTGAGCATGCACGCTTCCGCTGAGGTGCCTCCGTTTCGCGAGGTCGCACCGGATGCGCGCGTGCCGAAGAGCGTTGAAGCCTTGATTCGCGACGGGCTGGAGAAGCACGCAGAAGACCGAATCCCGAGCGCGGCCGAGTACATCGAGCGGATTGATGAGATCCTCGACAGTGAGGCGTCCTCGCTTTCCGGCGACGGCGAGTCGGGGCTGAGGGAGATTCCGTCGATTGTTGCGGAAGGTTTCAGGGACACACTTGCTCCAGCGGTCGCCCGAGCGGTGACCAAGAAAAGGACGCCGGCACAGTTCATCGCAGCAACGGCAACGATTGTCGCGTTGATGGCCGTGATGGTCTTCGCGCTCGGCAGCAAAGGTCCCGATTATCTCCCCACGCGTAGCCACTTTCCGCTCGTTGCGCCCAAGCATAGTCCCGAGGCAGAAGTAGCCGCGCAGATGCTCGAACAGGGGCATCCGAAGAAGGCCGCGGCGTATCTGATCGAACACAAGAAGGAAGTGAGCGAGAAGCCGTACGCGCAAATGGTTCTTGGCCATGCCCACGCGAGTGCCCAGCGAAACATCCTGGCCCTGGCTGCCTATGAAAAGGCGATTCTGTTGGAACCGAAGCTCGCCAACGACCAGCTCATGCGAACGAATCTCGACCTCATGCTCGACAAAAAGACGCCGCGTCTCGTCGATGCAGCACTCGACTTCCTGGGAATGTTGGTCCGCGAGTTGGAGGACGGTGACGCGGAAGATCGATTGGTGAGCCTCGCGTCTTCAGACGAAGTTCTTCATAGGCGCCAGCACGCGGTGGCCGTCGCCGAAGACGTGGGCCTGGGCGACCGAATCGACCGGCTAGGCTCGTATGTGCTCGACCTGCAGCAGGGAAAGAGTTGCGCTGCCCGCAAGGATGCGGTCGCGAAGCTTCGTGCGCTGGGGGACAAGAAGGCAATTCCTAGTCTTCAAGCCGCACAGAAGCGCATTCGCACAGAAGGCCTCCTCAAGAGGAAGGTCAACGCCAACACCTGCTTGCGCACGGACGCATCGGAGGCGATTCGGTACTTGGAAAGCTTGTAGCCGCGCTTCTCTCGTGGCGAGAGTCAACCCATCGCAGATCGCCTAGGACGAGCTCCGTCGACCAGTTGTGAGATAGGTCACATTCACGATCCTTGGGAGCGGGCTGATCCCGCCTCGACATGGGAGTGCCTTCCTTCTACCATCGTCCGACGCTCGGGGAAGACCGGCGTGAAGGCAGG
>CAZHPJ010000513.1:0-2127 GCA_964534585.1 uncultured Sandaracinaceae bacterium
GTAGATGGCGCCACCCTCGTCGAGAGCTTCGGTGAAACGCACGATGCTGTCGACGACTGTCAGCGTACCTCCGTCGTTGTAAATCGCTCCAGAGAGCGTACCCCAGCCAAGTTCTGCAGTGCAGCCGGTCATCTCGAGCACGCCGTTGTTATAGATGAGACCCTCGCTCTCCGACACCGTCGTGTCGACCATGATGAGCGTCCCGTTGTTCGCTATCGCTCCGTTCGAGCCGCCTCGAAACTCCAGCCCGAGGAGCTCGGCGGTTATTCCCTCCTTCACCCAGAGCAAAGGGTGACTCACCTCTCCGTCAATAGTGAGCTGTCCTTCGCCATCGAGGATGACGTCCTTTTCCATGATGAGCTCGACGCCGGGCATCACGGTCGTCGGCCCTTCGCAATCGAACCTGTGGGGGCCACCGCCCTCCGCGATTGCGTTCGAAAGACCCTCTGCCGTGCAGGGGAACGGGTCGGCGGCGCCCCGGCCCCCGAACCCACCACGGCCTGCGCCGCCGGAGCTACATCCAGCAACCAGAACACCCACCAGCGCACAACCCCGCCACGACCAAGACAGACCAAACATAGGAAACCTCCCAAGAAACTAGATTCGATTACGGGCATGAGTCTCTCGCTGACGCGAAGGATCTGCAAGCGTGTCCCCAACGCACACGACCCCACGACCCGACCCACGACCCGACCCACGTTGGCGGCTTTCTGCGACCCGCCAACGGTCGCCAGTCCGGGGATCACTCAGGAAGCTGGTGGTTCATCGACAGGACCGCCAACCGCGGTGCGGCTGTCGTCCCATTTGACCTAATTTAAGCCCAACGTCCGTGCTCGTCTAGGCGGCGTCCCAGCAGAAAGATCTAATCGACGTTGAAAAAAATGTTCACCCCCTTACGGGGAGGCCCCCGGAAGAAAGACGACCGACGCCTCGCCAATCACGGGGCACTCGGTCACCACGCCGGGTGTCCTGCTGGTGTAGAGGTCGACGCGTAGCCAGTCGATGACAAAACCGCTCGCGCCATCGTGTTCGAACACCGTCCCCTCGGGACGGGTGTACAGCCATTGAGCCGGCTCGCCTGGCAGTGGCAGCGGGACCGGCCCTTCGAGGGAGAAGTCGATGTCAGCGTAGGACGGGCTGTGAGTCCTGGGGCGAGTGCTGGGGGCGAAGCGCACGAGGCCTAATGTAAACTCAAAGGACTCGAGCTCGGGCCGGTCCGCGCGGATCGCACCGGTGAGCGACCACGCTTGTTCAAAGGAGGCGGCGGTTTGCCCCTCTAGCCAAACGAAGGGCGCCATGGGCCATACCGTCAACGGAAGTGCGGCACGAGTGCCAATCGGACAGGTGACATAGAAAGTGCAAGAACCATCGCGGTCGAGATTCGTGATCGTCGTCGATGCGATTGTGGGATCACCTCGTTCGTCGGGCACGAAGCGGCCTACGTCGTCGAGCACGGGCGTGGAGGCGAGGCACTTGGGCTCCATGTCCAGGGCAAGGCGCGTACAATCGGGCTCGCACCCATCTCCGCTCACCTCGTTGCCGTCGTCGCAATCCTCTCCGTCCTCGCGTTCCCCGTTCCCGCACATTGGCTCGCGCGGTGGTTCTTCACAGTCGCAATAGATTGAGTGGCAGACTGCGATTTGAGGGAAGCGGCAGGAGAGCGTAGCTTCACACTCGGCGTCGGTCTCGCACACGACGGGCCAGTCGTCGATGGACTCCGTCGGCTGGCAGCCAGTCACGCCGATCGTCAGGAACGTGAAGAAAGCAAGACGACCACCGCTCCGGCGGACTGCGTCCGGTAAGGGAAAGCTCACACCGCGAGGTTACACTCGGATCGCGTTCGTAGGTAGCTCGCACTTCGCCCCGCGAGACCTGTCCGAAAGCGGAAACCCCTGGCTCCCGAGCCTCGGCCTCAGCATCGAATCGCCAGAAGACGACCCGCGCGCGGCCGAGCAAGCAACATCGAAACACCTTCCCAGGGACGACTCCGCGCCACGACCCTGGCAACACGCAACGCGGAAAACTCGTACCCCCTTGTCGGCTCATCCACGGGCCAAGGGACGGTCTTTTTAGTCGGGGCGACTGGATTCGAACCAGCGACCTCATGCTCCCAAATCACAAAAGGTG
>CAZHPJ010000514.1:0-2114 GCA_964534585.1 uncultured Sandaracinaceae bacterium
ACCGCGTCGCGTAGCCGCGTCAGCTCCTCGCGAATCGTCTCTTTGCCGACCACCGGTCCATGATGGCCCGTCAGCAATAGCTTGGGCTCGAGCTGGAGCACTCGCTCCAGCGACTCGATGAAGCCCAGCGCTTCACGATAGCGATCCCCACGAACCGTGACGAGGTTTGGAAAATGCCCAAAAAGAGCGCTGAATAAGTTGCCGCAAAAACAGACCCCATGCTCGGGCAACCAGATGACCATTGCGTCGGTCGTCTCTCCACCCGGCGCAGCGAGGAGCTCCACGCGCAGCCCGCCCAGCTCGAGCTCGTAGCGCTCGTCGAACGTGATGTCGGGTGTCGGACGCGATTGTGTGGGAACGCTACCCCCGACGTGCTCTTGTATGTAAGTCCAAGCGCGCGCGATCGCATCGGCAAACGCGAATGCGCTGCGCGACACCCGGAACGACGCGATGCGCGCATCGTCCGCTTGGTGCGCCTGGTTGTTCGCCTGCGCGATGAGCTGCGTTCCCTCCTCGCGCATGAAATCGACACCGCCAAGGTGATCGACGTGACCCTGCGTGAGCAAGATGTAGCGCACGGGACTGTCATCCACGGCGTCGAAATTACGCTTGTGGATCGGCGCCTCGAAGCCCATCCCGGTGTTGATCACGATGCGCCCTTCCGGCGTCGTGATCAGGTAGGAATTCGAAAGGCCCTCGGACAGATAGATGAAGTCGTTGAGCTTTCGCGCTTCGGGTTGCGACGCGGGCTGGATCTGGAATCCGCTCGGGCGCGAGCGATAGAGTGGTGTCGAGCTCATGGCATTCCTGACGACGGAGATGCAGAGAAAAGCCGTCTCGGAGTGGTCTTGGGGGCAAAGGCTTTGGCTTACGGGACAATCGGTGTCAATTGTGGGAGCAGCATGACGCACGATTTCAAGATTCCCCTACGAGGCGCACACAATCCATCGAGCCAGTGCGCGGGCACGACGCCTGGCTCATTTGCGAACGCTCCCGATATCGGGGGCCCCCGCACCTTCTCGTCTCCGGATACGCCGGGCATGCCGCAGCCTAGCGACAAGACCGCTTGGGACTTCATGCCAGAAGACTGGCGCTACGAAGCCGGTCGCTGGCATCCGCCGCTTGACTTCGAGCCCGTCACGCAGCTGGAGCATGCGCGGCTCGGCTTCGTCACACAGGCCATGCGGCGTGTTGCTGAACGTGAAACCCATCTGACGCCGGAACAGGTGCGCGACGAGGTGGCCGCTGGACGAATGATCATCCCGGCCAACAGGGTGCATCTAGGTGAGGCGCTAGACCCGATGTGCATCGGTCGTGCTGGTCTCACGAAAATCAACGCAAACATGGGGGCATCGCCAGTGTCGTCCGGCACTGAAGAGGAAGTCGAAAAGCTTCGCTGGGCTGAGCGCTGGGGCGCCGACACGGTCATGGACCTTTCGACGGGTGGCGACCTCGACGCGACCCGCGAGGCGATCATCCGCAACTCACGCCTTCCGATTGGAACGGTTCCCATCTACTCCATGATCATCGGCCGCAGCATCGAAGAGCTGACGCTCGACGTGATCCTCGAGACGCTCCGCCATCAGGCGCGCCAGGGTATCGACTACTTCACGATCCACGCTGGTGTGGCCCGAGAGCACCTACCCTTGATCCGCAAGCGCCTCATCGGCGTGGTTTCGCGCGGCGGCTCCCTCCTCGCAAAATGGATGCTCCATCACGGCGAAGAGAATCCGGCGTACACACACTTCGAGGCGATTTGCGATGTGATGCGCGAATATGACGTCTCGTTCTCGCTGGGTGACGGACTCCGCCCCGGCGGACTTGCTGACGCAACCGATGACGCACAGCTCGGCGAGCTCGACCGTCTCGGCGAGCTCACCGAGCGAGCGTGGCGCAAAGGATGCCAGGTGATGGTCGAGGGACCGGGACACGTGCCGTTCGACCAAATCGAATACAACATGAAGCTTCAGCGGCAACGCTGTCATGGAGCTCCGTTTTACGTGCTTGGCCCGCTCGTGACCGACGTCTTTCCCGGCTATGACCACATCACGAGCGCGATCGGCGCGACTGCCGCCGGCTATCACGGCGCGGCGATGCTTTGCTATGTGACGCCC
>CAZHPJ010000515.1:0-2106 GCA_964534585.1 uncultured Sandaracinaceae bacterium
CCGATGAGGTGGACCCGGTGAACGGCCGGCCCTTGTTCTGTGATCACGCGCTGGGCGAAGTGTCCACGGCTACGGCGTCACTCTGCGGTTGTCTAGCGCCCTGGCGCGGTCCTGGGGGCTCGGCTACGGGCGGCAGACATCACGCGGTTTCGCATGGCGTCGGAGCGGACGATGCTACGGTCGGCAGCGGGTAGGGAGGCGCTGGCGAGAGGCGGCAACGAGTCCGAGTCGGTGGCGAGCAGACCGGCGAGAGCTCTGTGGTGCTTGTCGGCGTCGAGCTCTGCGAATGCTCGAGGGAGGCGGTCGAGGTCACCGCAGAGCAGCGCCACGTAGTCGTGGCAGCTGAGGTTGGGGACGAGGGCTGCTGCCGGCGGCAGACGCTCGAAGTCCTGGGTGAGCACCTTGCGTCCGCTACGTCGGCGCTCGCCGTGCTTCATCCTGCGGAAGAAGGACTCGAGCACGTTGTTGGTGCGGTCCACCAGGCGGATCCCGCCACCCACTTGCTCCGGCAAGCAGATGACGTGGCCCCAGAGGGTGTCCCCGTGGCGTTCGAGATGGTCCAGGATCAGATCGATGGCTTGGCGCACGTCCTGTGCGGGTCCGCGCGAGGGGCGCCGCTCGCGAAGCGAGCTCTGGAGTCGCTCGACCGCCTCGCGGATGTCCTGCAGCTCGGCGGCCGCGTGCTCGGGCTGCGCAGGCACAGCGGGGCAGGTGCTGCGGGCATCGGCAGCGCTGACAACGAGTCGCAGCGCATTGCGCAGCTCGTCGAGTAGCTCGGCTCGCGCGCGGAGCCGCCCAGCGAGCCTGGCGAACGGCACCTCGGAGACGACGGGGTCGAGCGCTCGCCCAAGGCGCAGCACGGCATTGCGGAGCTGGCGTCCAGACGGGAGCTTGCGCAGGAAGGCATCGGTGGCCCGCCGCACTTGGCGGCAGCGGTCGTAGAGATCGAGGTAGGGTCGGTCGAAAGGGAAGTCCTCGCCGCTGCCGTCGCTGCCGTAGTCGAGCACCCACTGGGCCAGGGCGCGGACCACGGCCAGGCCCGTCTGGCCGGTGGGAAGGACGGGGGCGTCGCCCTCGTGCTCCTGCCACGCCTTCAGATCGGCACGTGCCTCGGCGATGTCGGCACCGAGGCTGCGCCCGAGCTCGCGAGCCAGAGCGCGCAGCTTGGGACGGACCTTGAAGCGCCGGAACAGCTCGCGCAGCTCGCCGTGGCCGGACTTGAGCAAGTCCGTGCCGACATCAGCCAGGAAGTGGTAGTGGCAAGCGAGCACCGGGATGTCGAGGTCCAGCGCGGCGACGAGGTCGGCGATCGCTGGGATCATGGCGCGCCCCAGGTCACGAGCCACAGCACAGGGCGCTCCGAAGCGTCCAACCACCTCGTGCAGGCAGGGCAGGATGGCGTCGGCGCGCTCGGTGGGGATCTTCCAGGCGCCCACCACCCAGCCCCGCCAGCCGGCATATGCCACCAGCAAGGTCCCGCGACCGTCCTCGCCGGTCGCGTCGACGTGCAGGGGCCAGCCGCCGTCTTCGGCGAACGCGCTTCGAATCCGCTCGGCGCGTGCCCGGTGCAGCGCCTCCAGGTAGCCGAGGAAGCGCACGCCGAGCGTGCTGATCTCGCCTACGGACAGCGGGATGCCGTCGCGCTCCAGCGCCTCGCGGATCTCCTCGCGCTGGCGGTGGTGCAGGAAGCGCTCGAGGCCTACGTAAACCATCACGTCATAGCCGACGAGACAGCCCGGGATGAGGTGCTCGCGCAAGGACATGGCTCTGCGCGTGACCAGGGCGCCGCTCGGGTGGCGGCACCTGGCGGCGCACACGTGCACCGTCTCCCGGACCCGAAACGTGCCGTGCACGAGCGTCATGGCGGTGTGCACAAACGTCTTCTGCACGTGCAGGGGACCACCACAGATCGAGCAGGGCTCGGGCTGCTCGCACACCGCAACGCGCACGCCCCGCAGTCCGTGCACCTGTTGGTAGCAGCGCTGCTCGAGCAACCGGGCGTGCTCTCTCAGCGCCGCGAGTGTGGCGGGGGTGGCTCCGCCGTTTTTTTTCCCGCCTCCAGCTCATGCTGGGCGTAGATCTGCTCGACCTGCTCGGCCGTCACCG
>CAZHPJ010000516.1:0-2100 GCA_964534585.1 uncultured Sandaracinaceae bacterium
GTTCGAAGATGTGTACACCAAGCTTCGACTGATCAACTGCCATGGCAACGGCGGCGTTTTCAGCCTTGGGCATTGCAATCCTCGCGTGACGGGTGCCGTTGCGGCTGCGCTTGGGAAGCTCGACATCGGCAATCATCATTTCGTGTCTCCTCAGCGCGCGCAGCTTGCGGCGCGATTGTCGGCAACGTTCGACGACGCGCTTCCCCGGGTCGTGTTTGGCGTGTCAGGCGGAGAAGCCGTCGACGTCGCGATTAAGGCCGCGCGAGGTGCGACGGGCCGCGCCAAGATCATTTCCGTCGAGGGGGGGTACCACGGTCATACCGGCCTTGCGCTGGCGGCGGGCGATGCGCGTTTTCGGGATCCGTTCGGCCCGAATCTTCGGGGTTTCATTCAAGTGCCGTTCAACGATGCGGGCGCCATGGAAGCCGCGATCGACGACCAGACCGCCGCGGTCATCCTCGAAGCGATACCCGCTACCCTGGGCATGCCGCTGCCGGATCCGGGGTACTTCACAGCGATTCGAAAGCTTTGCGACGATCGTGGCGCGATGTTGTTAGTCGACGAGGTGCAGACCGGACTCGGGCGCACCGGGCGGTGGTGGGGAGTCCAACACGAAGGAGTGGTGCCTGACGCCATCATCATCGGCAAAGGGCTGTCCGGAGGGATCTATCCGATCACTGCGACGCTGCTGACGCGAGAGATGCACGAGGTCCTCGACTCGGAAGCGAACCCGTTCGTCCACATCTCGACGTATGGGGGCGCGGAGCTCGGATGCGTTGCCGCGCAGGCAGTGCTCGACGTCGTCGGTGAGCCGGGCTTTCTCGGCCGCGTTGAAGCCTTGTCCGAGCGGTTTGCGGATGCGTTCGACCCGCTTCCGTTCGAGCTTCGGCGCCGAGGCCTCTTCATGGGGCTGCGTTTCGGGAGCGAGGTGGAGGCGCTGGGGGCGCTCCTGCGTATCATGCAGCAAGGCGTCTTTTGCTTCCCGGCGGGCAATGACCGGTCGGTGCTTCAGTTCCTGCCGCCATTGATACTCACGGATGATGAAACGGAGGATCTCATCGGCCGCATGACGAAGGCCTTCGCGTGATGGGGCTGGCGAGCGCTTCGGAGATCGAGGCCTTCGAGCGACAGCTCGCCGATGCCGTGCGAACGGGGCACGCGGAAGACCTGGACATCATCGGGTACGGCGAGGTCACCATCGCGGTGAAGCTCCAGACTCCGCACGGAGATTTGGCGTGTAAGCGGCTCGTGCCGTTCTCCTCCCACGATGCAGCCGAGCACACAGCACGTCTCATTGCATCGTACATCGAGCAGCTAGAGGCCTGCGGGCTCGATGTCGTCGAGACAGAGACGCCGATCTTGGAGCGGCCCGAAGGGCACGTGCTTTACTGCGTCCAACCGTTGCTCAGGAGCGGGACGCTCGGCCCGGATTTCCTTCGGGGCAAGACCGCCGAGGAAGCCGCTCCCTACATCCGGCGGATCTTCGAACACATCCGCGCTTCGGTCACACCTTTGCTCGCGCCAGACGGCCAGTTGTCGAACTGGGCGATCGAGGGCGACCGCCTCCGCTACCTCGACGTCGGCACACCGTTCCTTCGGGATGAGAATGGCAAAGACTCGTTCGACTTCACCGAGCAGACGCGGGCACTGCCAGGGCCGGTGCGCGTCATCGTGAATCGGTTTCTGCTGCGGGGGATTCTCGACAACTATCATTCCACGCGCGGCCAGGCGCTGGATTTCCTCGGGAACCTGATCAAGGAAGGCCTCGGGGACATCTTTCCGCCGTTGATTCCGATCGCCAACGAGGTGTTTGCGCTGCTTCCAGAGATCACTGAAAACGAAGTGCGAGCGCACTACAAGAGCGACGCGCAGACCTACGCCTTCGTACAAGCCGCGCGTCGCGCTGACCGCTGGGTCTATCGCAACATCATGCGCAAACCGTACCCCTACCTGCTCCCGCCACGGATCGACAGGTTCGGCTAGGGCAGCGACAGCGCCAGTGCCAGGGGCAGTGTCAGGGGCGGTGTCAGGGGCAGTGTCAGGGGCGGCGTCAGGGGCAGTGCCAGTGTCCTTGTGACTCGCCTTTGTCATCGTGATCTC
>CAZHPJ010000517.1:0-2098 GCA_964534585.1 uncultured Sandaracinaceae bacterium
GTCATAGGGGCCAATGGGAAGACAGCATCAGGCTACATTGTTCCCCCGCTTCATGTGTGTAATAAATGTGTAATAATGTTCTATATACATGTACAAAATGAGCTGCCCCGGCACCGCGTTCACTTTGGGAAGGTTGTCGCCATAGTCTCGCACGACGGTGACGTGCGCTTCCCGCATGATGTGCTCGCAGAAGCCTACCGCCTCCTCGAGCACGTCATTGAGATGGAGTGGCTGTGCTTCTTCCTTCGAGGGACGCGCGTAGGTCAAGAGATTGCGCGTGAACGACATGATGCGGTCAGAGCTCCGCATGATGCGCTCTACGCGCTTGAGATCGGACGGCTCAGCGCCACTGCGCGTCAGTTTGCTCAGCAGGTACTCGCCGTAGACCGAGATGCTCGTCAGCGGGTTGTTGATCTCGTGCACGATTCCAGCAGCGAGCTGCCCGAGTGTCGCCAATTTCTCGGCATGGATGACTTGCCCTTCGAGCTCGCGTACCTCGGTTCGGTCTTGTCCGATCGCAATGACTCCAGCGACTCTCCCTTCGGACTCGAGAATCGGCGCCAGTGTGAACTGTAGGCGCGCCGTTCCGCCTCCGGCCTTGGGCAACGTCAGCTCGAACGGTGGTACGTCTCGGCCGCGGAGCGCGCTCACGAAGGCCGACAAGACCCGCACCCGCTCGCTCTGCCCCGCTAGCTGCAGCACGTCCTTCGCGATGAGCTCCGTTCGATCGAGGCCTGTAATTCGTCCAAACGCGCTGCTGACGACGCGAATGCCTCGATCTCGACCCAGCACCAAGACTGGGATGTTGGCGTGCTCCAGGAGCTTCTCGAGGTAGTCGCGAAGGTGAAGGGACTCCCGGCGAAGGCGTCCGCTTTCGATTGCTGCGCTCGCTTGAGTCGCCGCCATCAGTACGGCGTCTTCGAGACGGGCGGGAAGCGTGGCGCCCCGCTCGAATTCTGCGGCCAGAACGCCGACGATCTCGCCTGCGCGTGCCAGCGGGGCGTCGAAGCCGTCGGTCGGCTGCGCTTCCTCCGTCGGACCCGTGAGCAAGATGGGTTGGTATGTCCGCCGCAACGTCATCCCATTCGGTGGCTCCACCGGCTGGGCGAAGCCTGCTCGCATGAGGCCCGCTTCCGTGATCGAGACTTCGTCCATCGCCTCGGGCCGGATATGATGCGTGGTGGCTTGCACGATGGCGGTGTGCTCGATGGCTCGTGGAGACAACCTCATCGCGAAGCGGACCTTGGGATAGAGCCGCTCGAGCGCGTAAACGTATGACCGCAGGATTTTCTCATCGGTCGTAGACCCGCTCGTCTCGCGTTGCGCCTGGTTCAACGACTCCAGAACCTGCGCGAGCGACTGGATCTCGGCGTTGCGGCGTCGTGGCGTGACGATCGACTTCACCGACGATACCCGTGGCTCCAAGCTTCGTCGGGCGGGGGGCTTCCTGTGTGCGGAGTCGTCCATCGCTCAGCTCTTTGCTCCAGAATCACTGGAAGTGTCTGTCGCTCGATCGAGGTCGAAAATCTTCTGATGGCCGACGTAAGAGGGGGTTTCGTATCGCGTGATCTTCCCTATCTTGCGAACGATCTCGGCCATGCGCTCGGCTTCCCGGATCAGCACATGAGCAGCTTTTGCGCCAGCGGAGCCCGGCTCGGATTGGCGCAAGAGGAGCTCGGCGTAGGCCATCATGCTGGTGAGCGGCTGGTTGAGCTCATGCGCCGCAGTGCCGGCCAGCTCGGCCAGAACGCCCTGCTTCTCGGTGAACGCCAGCTTCTTTTGAGCCTCGGCCAGCCGTTCCTCGACTCGGATCCGGTCGCGCAGATCGGCGAAAATGAGGACGATTGCGGAGGGTTCGCCCTGCTCGTAGATGAGCGAAGCCGAAAGCTGGACCGGGATTCGAGCTCCGTGGATGTCCAGGAGGTCGAGCATCGTCGGTTCGAGCCGTCCTTCGCCGCCGTGCTCCGGAGCGAGTAGCCGCTGCGTGACGAGCTCGACCGATGCGCGCCCGAGAAGCTCTTCGAGCGTCACGTTTCCTACCGCGTCGGATACGTGGCGCCCGGAAATTCGCTCGGCGCTCGGATTGAACAACACCACT
>CAZHPJ010000518.1:0-2083 GCA_964534585.1 uncultured Sandaracinaceae bacterium
TGATGCGAGGCAAAGTCATCGCCATCGAGGGCTTGATGAATTGGCTACTCGCGTTTAGTGTCCGGTTCAGCCCGCGGGCCGTGGTCCGAAAGCTCGCCCGCTGGATGAATCAAACATCATGAACACGAACGTTTGCCTAATCGGGGGGTCGCTCGGGCTCCTCCTCTTCACACCGGTTGCCTCGGCACAAGGGGCTTGGTCGGCTGAGCCATCTCAGACCTCTCCGTACTCGAGCCGTCCGGTCGAACAATATCCGCCTCCTTCTTCGGCCGAGCAGCAGGCCATGCACCGAGGCTATCAGGGCTCATTCAGCCTCGGCGTTCCCATTTGGTTGGATGTCGACAGGAACGTGGTGCGGCCGGGGGCAGACCTCAATTTTTTTGGCGGCCTCGACATCGGCTACGCGGTCTTCGGGCTCGCGCTCGGCGCGATGTGGACGCCGATCAATTTCAACAGCATCCCCGGGGTATCGGGCCAAGGCCGAAGTCCGATGACCCGTCTCTACTTTGCCCCGGAGTTTCGGGTTCAGGTGCCAAACAACAGTCCAATGCTACCGTACCTCGGCATCACTTTCGACGCGAACTGGTGGCGTGTGAAAGAAACCGAGATCATTTGCGGCGGGGTCTATTACTACTACTGCGCGCGAGTGGCGATATTCCGATTCACGCCCGGCATGACCGTGAAGCTGGGATTGGCCTTCAAGGTGTCGCCCGGAAGCTACATCGACCTCGGTATCAAGTACTCACTGTCGGGAAAGGGCAGCTTCTTCTTCCGACGAGAACAATGGGTCACGCCGTACCTCGGCTTCCTCTTCCGCTGACGCTACACGTATTTCTTGAGCTCGAGCCGTGCGACCATGCCCCGGTGCACTTCGTCCGGTCCGTCCGCAATGCGGAGCGCACGCGCCATGGCAAGCAGGCGGGTGAGCTCGAGGTCGGCCATCCCTTCGCCCCCGTGGATCTGAATCGCCGCATCGACGACCGATTGCAACACGTTCGGGGCGATGACTTTGATCGCGGAAATGTCGACCAGAGCCCCGAAGGTGCCGAGCGTGTCGAGCGCCCAGGCGGCTTTCAGCGTCAAAAGACGGGCCTGGTCGATCGCCATGCGGGAGTTGGCGATGATGTCGCGGTTACCGCCGAGATTCGAGAGGGGCTTGCCAAATGCGACACGAAGCACCGCACGCTGGCACAGGCGCTCGAGGGCTCGCTCCGCCGCGCCGACCGCGCGCATGCAATGATGAATGCGACCTGGACCCAAGCGACCTTGCGCGATTTCGAAGCCACGGCCAGGCCCCGCGATGATGCTGCTCACCGGCAGCCGCACGTCCTCAAAGAGAACCTCACCGTGGCCGTGCGGCTCATCGAGATGACCAAACACCGGCAACATGCGTAAGATCTTCACGCCGGGGGCGTCGGTTGGTACGAGCACCATCGAATGCCGCTCATGTCGCCCCGCCTTCGGGTCGGTGACCCCCATGTAGATGAAGAACCCGCAACGTGGATCACCCGCGCCACTGGTCCACCACTTCTGGCCGTTGAGCACGACCTCGTCGCCCACGACCTCGCACCTCGCCTGCATGTTGGTCGCGTCGCTCGACGCGACGGCTGGTTCGGTCATGGCAAAGCCGGAACGGATGTCTCCGGCGAGCAACGGCTCCAACCACTGCTTCTTTTGCTCCGCCGACCCGTACTTCACCAAGACCTCCGCATTGCCGGTATCGGGCGCGCTGCAGTTGAACACCTCCGGCGCCAAGAAACTGCGGCCCGTGACCTCGGCGACGGGGGCATAGTCGCGGTTGTCGAGACCGGCACCGTATTCTTTGTCGGGCAAGAAAAGATTCCAAAGCCCAAGCTCCCTGGCCTCCGCCTTCAGCTCCTCGAGGATCGGAGGAATCTTCCACTCGCGCCAATCGTTGCTGCCGACCAGCTGATCGAGATAGGTCTGCTCATTGGGCACGACGCGCTCCCGTACGAAACGAACTGCCTGCGCCATCACGTCTCGCGCACGTCCTGAATGCTCGAGATCGATAGACTGCGGTGATACCGCATGCGCCGGCACAATTCACGCGGGAATTGCGCAG
>CAZHPJ010000519.1:0-2078 GCA_964534585.1 uncultured Sandaracinaceae bacterium
TTTCTAATGCCCTCCAAGCCTGAAGGGACTTGCGAGTGTGGTCGTTCTTTGACCACGTGAGTGTCCGTCCCATCTTTGGGATAACCCGCAATCGTTCCTCGCAATGACAAAACTGTTCAAGGTATTCTTGACTACTACTACAGAAAATTTAATATATCGCGCGAAATGCGCGTTATCATATCTTGCAATCATGATGAATTTATTCTCAAGTCCATTTTGCATAAATTCCTCCTCATAAGCGCAACACCGTATTTCCCGTCAAAACAACATATGTACTCTACAACTATTATCTTGTCTTGTCAAGCAAAGACCAGTGTAAAAGTGCATAGGGTGAACGCATTATAAATCAGGTGAATCCATCTCAATTTTTACTATTTTTCAGAAACCCAGCGCGTTTTTTCATTGTTTTGCCGATTCGGCGTGGCTAAGCTGTTACTCAGAACATGGAAGCCCTTCAGTCTGGCGAATTTTTGCCCTACAGGGGCTTCTATGCACCAAAGATGAGATTTATCCTCGTCTGACTCCAAGAAAATGGTTGGAAAGTTGGGTTTGGATGCGTTTAGCACTACTTTTAGTGCGTTCACCCCGCCCAGTGCAAAACTTTGCTTGACATACACTTACCCCTCAAGTAAAATAGCTTTCGCCCATTAAATGGGCCTGTGGCGCAGCTGGGAGCGCGCGTCAATCGCACTGACGAGGTCAGGGGTTCGAATCCCCTCAGGTCCACTTGGGTAGTGAACAGTGACATAGCCAGCAAAGCAGCCCATGTTCACTGCTCATAACAAAATTATCCAGGGCCCATGGCGCAGCTGGGAGCGCGCCTCAATGGCATTGAGGAGGTCGAGGGTTCGAATCCCTCTGGGTCCACACAACATAGGGGCAGGTTTCGTGCCTGCCCTGTTTTCAAAAGTCAGGACAGGAGTAGTAGGTCATCCCGTCAGCGAGAAGGGACATGTGCTCCGCAGGAGTAGAGCGAGCTGGAAGCCCTTCACGGCGCAAACGGGAGCGCCAGTAGACAGACCGAACTCGCCTGTTATCTCGCAAGAGGACTGCGGTGGTGAACATCCACGAAGAACACAAAGTTCATGAATTTTGTGGAAAAGCAGCCAGCGCCGGGTAAGCCCGTTACAGCGAACTGAGTGACGTTAGCCCGTGCTCCCGTTAGGACGTTCAGACGGACCAACGAGTAAACGGGAAAACGTAACCAGGGTGGTACCGCGGAGTGCGTGTCCTGAAAAGGATTCCTTCGTCCCTGAGTGGATGAAGGATTTTTTGTTTTTTAGATATGAGACATGCGATATGAGATTTGAGACGTGAGGAAACCCATGTTGTCGAGAAAATTCTAAAGTCTGATGTCCAAAGTCTCAAGTCTAAAGTCTGGAAAAGGAAATAACATGGCAGACAAATCTTACAACCATGCAAAAATCGAAAAGAAATGGCAGGACAAATGGGAAGCGGACCAATTGTATCGCTCCGTGATCGACGAGAACAAGCCCAAACATTACGCGCTGACCATGCTGCCATATCCATCCGGCGACCTGCACATCGGTCACTGGTATGCAATGACGCCCTCGGACGCGCGCGCTCGTTTCATGCGCATGAACGGTTACAACGTACTGTTCCCGATGGGCTTCGACTCGTTCGGGCTGCCGGCCGAGAATGCGGCTGTCAAGCGCGGAGTGCATCCCAAAGAGTGGACCTACAAGAATATTGATCGAATGCGCACGCAAATGCGCAGCATGGGCGCCATGTTCGATTGGGAGCGCGAAGCGGTTTCATCTGACCCGGAATACTATCGTTGGAGTCAGTGGTTCTTCTCGCAACTATATAAGAACGGCATGGCTTATCGCAAGATGTCGCCCGTGGACTGGTGCCCGAACTGCAACACCACGCTGGCTCGTGAGCAGGTTTGGGGCGAGGACCGTCATTGTGAGCGCTGCGGCACACCGGTCATTAAGAAAGACCTGGACCAGTGGTTCTTCACCACCACTAAATACGCCGACGAGTTGCTGGACTTCTCGCCGATCGACTGGCCCGAGCGCGTCAAGACGCTGCAAACCAACTGGATCGGGCGCAGC
>CAZHPJ010000520.1:0-2050 GCA_964534585.1 uncultured Sandaracinaceae bacterium
GGCCCTCAAACGGGCGCGGGTCGCTACCCTCGCGGGCCAGCGCCCGCACCGCGTTCCTTCGTTGCTCGGCTGTGATAGAGCCCACGTTCGAGAGCTCGCCGCCTGAGCGCCGGATCGTCTTTGCTTGGAATTCGTCGAAGTCGATGATCTCACCAAACTGGACGTAGAGTCGGCCCCATTTCGACCGCAAGATGCTGGAGCTCTTGATCAAGTCGCCGACGTTCTCGGAGTGCTTGTCACCCCCGCCGAGCTCGTGGACGAAGGAACGCTCCTCGATGATGCGCTCGTACCCGATCGAAATCGGGACGAGCTTGACCTTGGTGCCGTGTAACTTCGATGCCGACTCGAACAGCATCGACAGCAGGCCGTATTTCGGAGGCAGCGCCTTACCGGTGCGGGAACGGCCGCCCTCCAAGAAGAACTCGATCGTGAAGCCTTCGACCAGCAGCTTGCGAATATACGCCTCGACGAGCGCGGGGTAGAGCGTGTCTCCGTGGAAGCTGCGACGAATGAAGAACGCGCCGCCCCGACGCAGCAGAACCCCGATGGGCCAGAAGGTGAGGTTGTCACCTGCTGCGATCACCGGTGGCATCATCGCATTGCCGTAGAGCATGTCGCTCAAGACCAAGTAGTCGATGTGGCTCTTGTGACTGGGCAGCAGGACTAGCGAGGCGTCGCGGGCGGCCTCGCGTACGCGTTCGAGGCCCTCGTTGTCGAAATCCACGCCATCATACATCTTAGACCAAACCCAAGTGAGGAACCGGTGCATGAGGTCCACCACGAGGAGGCTTTGCTTGGCGCAAAGACGTCGAAGCTGCTTGCGAGCCACGTTCTCTGCCTTGGCGTACGAAATGCCCTTTTCCTCGGCGTAGCGCTCGATGTGTGCTCTGACCCTCGGGCTGCGCAGGAGCTCGTCTTGGAGGCGGGCGCTGCTCTTCTTCAACGGGCCGAGGATGACGGCCCGGTCGCGCTCCATGCGTCGCAGTAGGGCGTATCGAATTTTGTCGGCGACCTCGGCGTCGGTTAAGTCGGGATTTTTCTCGATGAATTCCTGAAGATCGAACGGCTCTCCAGAGCAAAGCTTCGCGTCCCGATAGTTCAGCAAGAACTGGAAGAACACACGCACGCGGCCCGGCCACTGCACCGGGCCGAACAATAGGTCAAGCAAGCCCGGGCTCGCGGTCCCCGGCCGTTTGCTCCACACGAAGGTCTGCGGAACCAGCAGCGTCGGCTGCGAGGATGTTCGCTGCCTCGCGACGAGAGTTTCGATCAGGTCTACATCGAGCCTGCGGCCGCGGCGCGCTTGGCTTCCGAACTTCGGCGGACGTCTCAGGAACAGCAGCGCGCTGTGCCCATCACCGACCGTTTGCTCGAACGCTTCGGCTTCCGGGATCTGTCGCCGAAAGCTCAAACGGCGCTCACCCTTGCCGAATGGCTCGAGAATCCACAGGCCCAAGTCATTGACGAACCGCACCAAGGGCAGGCCGAACTTCTTCAACAAGAAGTCGAGGCAGAGGAAGTCCAGGAATGACAACGACCGCATGACGTACACGACGACGCCTTTGCTGGCGGCGTCTCGTACTCCGCGACTCCAGTTCTCATCGACCCGGATGTGGGCAAAGAAGCGCCGGTAGAGCCATCGCAAGATTGCATTTGGCGAATAAGGCGCCGGCGTCGGTGAGCGCCGTGCAAGCTCCGGCATGTTCGTCATCGCTCGGGCAGAGCCTAGCAGCGTGCAAGATCGGGTCGAGCAAAGAGGGTTTCGCTGCCAAGTGGGCGATCGCTAGAACTGTGCGCGAACGAGGCGGCGTTGCCCGGGGCGCAGATCGACGGAGTAGCGGCGCTCCTTGCCGCCGAGCCGTACGACGATTTCGTAGCTGCCCGCGCTGAGCGTTGCAGCAACTCCGCTGCCGAGCGTGCCGATGCGCTTTCCATCGCGGTTGACGGTGACGATGCCGGTACCCAGTTGTTCCTTGGTTTCGATCCGAACCTCGAGCACGCCGGTTTGGAAATCCACCGAAACAGGGGTGGTCTTTTCGGCCCTAACCTG
>CAZHPJ010000521.1:0-2041 GCA_964534585.1 uncultured Sandaracinaceae bacterium
GGAGTTGAGCGCGTGTGGGGCCGGTCTTGGCGGTCACGACTCGGAGCCTTTTTCGCGCTGCTCATCAGCGATCGCCCACGCCACGGCGGCCTCGTGGCCTACCAGCGCTTGGGCTTCGGTCGAATACCGCTCCTGATAGTCGAGCCAAATAGCGCGCTCTTCGCCCCGGTCGCTAATCATCGTCTCGAAGATCAGTGGGGGGCCTACCCCTATCCGGTGATCCAAGCCTAGCCGAACCGTCGAGATCCAACGGCCACTAGGCAGCATCGTTTCCGCCACCTCCCTACTCGCAGCGAACACCCCGCCGACCTCGAAAAGCGCGCCCCATTCGGCGTGCGTAATCTGCTTACCCTGCCGATCGTAATAGGTCATGACGCTCGTTCCAGATGCGTACCCAGACTGCTACGCAAGACATCGATCACGTGGTTGAACTCGCCTTGCACGTACGCGTCATGATCGATAACCAGCACCGTTCCGCGATCAAGCGATCGCAACACTTCGCACACCAGAGGCTTCTCCTCGGCGCCTAGATGCGTCGTCAACTCGTCAATGATCAGCAGCGGTATCCGGACCCCACAGCGGTTGAAGACCATCTCGGAAAGCGCGAAGGGGGAGAAAGCAAGCTCGACGCATCGGCGCATCCCTCCGCTGAGTTGCTCGTAACGTCTCTCGCGGATCTCCCCGTCATCGCATCGCTCGTGCAAGCGGATACCAAGGTCGTCCCCCACCATTTCGAGTTGCGCGTAGATACGCCCGCCGAGGAACTGGCCAAGAAACCGATTCGCTAACAGATCTAGCTCGTGAAGCGCCGTCCGAAGAACGAGCACAGGAAGGCCCTTCGCGCCAAAGCCCACGTCCCAATAATCCAGAAGACTCCGCTGGTTGTCGGCCTCGCCTAGCTCGGCATACATGGATTTGATCGAAGCGCGTAGCTTTTCGAGCTTCTCTGCATGCGCATCGGCGCGGGCTTGAAACGGGTTGGCTTCGCCGTCCTTCTGCTTCCACAGCGCACGAGACTCGTTGATCCGGCGCTCAGCCTCGGCCTTGTTCGCCTCGAACCGCGTGAACATTGAGAGCGCTTGGCCCACCTTCGCGAGGGCTTCGCGACTCTCTCCCAACTGCTTCTCGATCTGATCTCGCTTCGTTTGCGTACCGCGCTTCACGTCGCTAATCTTCGCCCCTACGTTTTTCATCTTCGCCGCGAACGTCAAGACCGTGCTGGCCAAGCTCGCGACTTCCTTCGCCTTGGAGGCCACGAGCGCTTCGCTCTGGGTGTTTTTCATCGGCTGCCCGCACGTGGGGCAGGGGAGCGCCGCACCACTCCGCTCGAATGAGACTTCGAGCGCCGCATGCTCCGCCGCGGTCTTCGTGTGCTGCTGCTGTGCGATGGCCTGCTCGGCCGCATAGCCCCCGTGCTCTCGTTCCAAGGCGAGCAGGTTATCTCCCATGACGATCGCGCTCAGAGACTTCTGGAGCCCCTCGGTATGCGCGTCATGCTCGCCTTTCAACGTCTCCCAATGGCCCTTCTGTTCTAGCCGCTCATCGCACTCCTTGATGACCTGGGCTTGCTGCTCTCCTGCTGTACGCGCGGCTTCCTTGGCTGCCGTGCGTTGCTCTTCCCACGTCTGCACCTGCTCGGCGTAATCCGCGTCTTCGAGCACTTCGAGGGCGCGTTGTTCTGTGGCGATGTTGAGCCCGAGCTTATCGATCTGTACGCGCACAGGCTTGAGTCGATCGCGTACGAACTTCTGCGCGATCGGGCACGCGCCAAGACCGAAGGCTTGGCTTAGTAGCGTCTTGCGCGCCTTGTCCGCGTCCGTAACGAAGTTGCCAACCGCACCCTGCCCGAGGTTCACGCACGTCCGCCATAGCGGGTAGTCCATGCCCATGACGTGGTTGATCAACTCCTGGGTATCCGAAATGCCGGTAGGCGCGTCGATGCCATCGACGGTAACCTTCGCGCCCTTTCCCCGCCCCTTCGAGCGCTTCACCAGGACAGTCTTTTTCAGCAGGGGCAGTAGGATCTGAACGGATACCAGAC
>CAZHPJ010000522.1:0-2031 GCA_964534585.1 uncultured Sandaracinaceae bacterium
AACTGCTGGCTGGAACCGATGTGATAGAAGTAGACCGCGAGGCCTGCCGAATCCTTTCGTCCGTCGGAACACCGCCAACCGCGGGCGTCGGGTGAAGCGCTTGCACGAGCTCGAGGATGTGCGTCGGCTTGCGAAGGCGTCCTTCGATCGGCGTCTGCATGTGCAGCACGTTCGGAAGCTCGCGCACGATCGGCTCCGAAGCGGAATGAAGTGAATCGCAGAACGGCTCGAGCGCCTTGAGAACCGCTCGGACCACGAGTTGATGCTCCTCTCGCTCCTTCGAGCTAGCCAACATCCGCGCGGCATCACCGTGCGCAGTCGAGCCGGCCAGCGCCTCGCTCAGAACCATTGGCCCACGGCGTGAGATCAGGAGCTCGGGGGTAGCGCCTAAGAACGCGACATCGCCCCGCCACAACGCAAAGCGAGTGCAGCCCGGGAACCGCTCTTCGAGGCGCTTGAGCACATCGAGAGAGCCGGCGCCCGTCTCGAGCTCGACGACACAGTGCCTCGCGGCGACGACTTTCTCGAAGACGCCATCTTGGATCTTTCGTCGAATGTCCTCGACCTGGCGCGACCAGGTTTCGTGATCGGCTTCATCGATGCGACGAACCGAAACGGGGGATGGAATCACGCCGATCGGTCGCTCGAGGCTGTCCCAGATCGTGTCGAATACGCCGAGTACCTGGTCGGGCTCCGGGCTCCCCGACTCGCACACGGCAAGTGACAACCAAGCGCGCTCACCGACGTGATACGTCCAAGTAGGCAACAGCAGGAAGCCATCGCCGAAGCTCTCCCAAGGCACCTGCCTCGCGGCGCCGGGGGCGAAGGAGGCGCCGCCGAAAACGCGCGGCGCAGGGCTCGCTGCATCGGCCACGTGATCGGTGCGGTTGAAGAACTCTCCGATGGAAGGCGCATCGGGCCCGAGGGTCTTCGCGACGCCGAGTCCGGAGCATGCGTCGCTCTGCGGAGGGTCCCACAGAATGCTGGCCTCGTGCGGGAACGCGCGAAGCAACGCGTCGGGCGGCGCAAGCGGCGCCGGAACCGTCACGATCAGGTTGCTCGTTTCGGAAGTGTGGCCGTAAAGGGCTCGCTCCAAAAAAGCTCGCGAAGTTTCCCTGGTCGGGACCCCTTCGAACGCGAAAGCTGCGCTCTGAGACCTCATGACGTGGCCTCTTTGGGCTCGGCGATGAACAAAGTGCACGCTCCAAAGGTCAGTGGCTTCACGTGGAGGACGTTCAAGCCGGAAGCCTGCATCTGCTCGGCAAACTCCTCCGCCGGCGGGAAGGCTGCGATCGACTCCTGCAGGTACTCGTACTCGCGTGACCCCGAAAGCATACCGCCGATCCGTGGGATCACCTTGCGGACGTGGAAACGGGCGATGGGGCTGAGCCAACCCACGCTGGGTTCGCCGAGCTCGAGCACGGCGATGCGGCCGCCGGGCTTGGTCACCCGCGCCATCTCCGCGAGCGCGGCGCTGCGGTCTGGGACGTTGCGAATGCCAAAGGAGATGCAACACCCGTCGAACGAGTCGTCTTGGTAGGGAAGAGCTTGCGCGTCACCCAGTTGCAGCTCCACCCGATCGGCGAGGCCGCTGCGTGCCACTTTCTCGATGCCAACTTCGAGCATTCGGTTCGAAGGGTCGCTCCCCACGACCTGCGCGTCTGGGTGAAGCCGGGCGATCATGAGAGCCAGGTCACCCGTGCCGGTGGCAAGGTCGAGAACACGAGCCCCCGCTCGGAGCTCCAGTGCGGCCACCGTTTTGCGCCGCCACGACTGATCGATGCCCATCGACATCACTCGGTTCAACAGGTCGTAGCGGCCCGCAATCTGGTCGAACATCTGCCCGGAGCCGGGGTTGGGCGACGGGGCCTTTCGAACCGCTTCGCTCACTGAGCACCCCGTTCGACCTTCTTGGCCTGAAGCCGCGCGTTTTCCTGCACCTCTTGCTTGCGCGAGTGGAGCCGCATGTGTCCACGCTGGATACCCTCCCCTGCGAGCGCGCGAAGAGCGGCGAGGTTGGACGCCATGCCC
>CAZHPJ010000523.1:0-2022 GCA_964534585.1 uncultured Sandaracinaceae bacterium
CTTACGGCTGCTGAAAATCACGACCTGCGGAATCGCTGCCCGCGAGGCTACCGCGTTGGTTCGGTGTCAATGACAGTCAAGACCCGCGGTTTTCCGGCGGTCAGACTCGCTGGCTCTACTGCATCTGGTTCTCCAAGCTGGCGCAGCCCCTGTATCTGGTTCTTGGCGCGTGGACCGTAGCGACCAACCACGGCCTGGATCTACGGTTGATAGAGGCCGCGGGTGCCGTTCGTGGTAGCCGGCCGACTTTCGGTCAGGCGGCTGCGTCGTCGTCACGAATCTGTTCGTAGGCCTGCCGGAGCAAGGTCTCGGCGACAATCTTCTGGAAGTCCGCGTCGTTCATGTAGCGGGCGAACAGGTCTTCGTTCTGCTCCATCCGGTCGATGAAGAGCGTCTCGAGGGCCTTGTCGAAGACGAAGCGGAATTTGTCGATAGGATTCGCACGGGCGACCTGGCGAAGCTCTTCATCGGCAATCGCCTCTTCACGGATTTGATTGAAGAAGAGCTCATCGGCTAGCGTGAAGCTAGTCCCGAACCGTTCGTTGATTTGGTCGATGAGCCGAGATAGCTCGACCTGTGGCCCTTCGCCCCGCCCGGTCCCAACCGCCGTCGGTCCTTTCACATCGCCGCCGTCACCGGGCTCAAGCCGGATGGTCCCCTCACTGATCTTCTGAAGCCGATAGAACTTGAGCGACACGTCGTCGTCGAAATCGTACTTCGGCCCCGCCGCTCGTGGGGGGAGCTTCGTGAGCAAGAACCGCGCGTACGTGTAGAGTTTCTCCAGGTCGGAGTCCTGGTACGGGATGACCTGCGACAGAAACGAGTAGAGATTGCGGAACGTATGGAGCAGACCGCGAAACTCCTCGGCTTCGTCTTCGTCGAGAGCCTTGAAGCGGGTGACGGCAGGGTCGATGATGGCGTTTATCTTCGCGTGGTCGCTGGGCGTCTGCACCGCTTTGGCCTTGAAGAAGACCTTGCAGAACTCCTCCACTTCGTCCGCGTGGTAGACGTGACGTTCGTCGAGCTTAGCCTGAAGATCGTAAAGCTGCCGGGGGTCCGCCTCCTCGCCTACGTGCGTCACCTCGTAGTACGGCTTGAACGCCTCGTAGATTTCCTCGGTCTTGTTGACGAAGTCGAGCACAAACGTGTTGTCCTTGCCGGGGCACTTTCGGTTGAGCCGGGAGAGAGTCTGAACGGCCTGTATGCCCGCCAGCCGCTTGTCCACGTACATCGTGTGCAGGAGCGGCTGGTCGAACCCGGTCTGATACTTCTCCGCAACGATGAGCACGCTGTACTCGTCGGTCGCGAACTTCTGGGGAAGCTGTTTCTCGGGAAGCGGCTTCCCTTCGGCGTCGCGGTTCATGTCCGGCTCGGTGTAGCTCACTCCGGCGGCGTCCGGGTCCTCTACGGTGCCGGAGAACGCAACGAGCGTCTTGATGTCGGCGTAGCCCTTTTCGCGTATCTGCTTGTCGAATTCCTGCTTGTAGCGAACGGCGTGAAGCCGCGAACTCGTGGCCACCATCGCTTTCGCCCGCCCGCCGATCTTGTGCTTGGTAAACGTGCGGAAGTGCTCGAGCATTACCTCGGTTTTTTGGGCGATGTTGTGCGGGTGCAGGCTCATGAAGCGGGCCAACGCTTGAGCTGCCTTACGCTTATCAACTTCGGGGTCATCCTCGATGGACTTGATGAGCTTGTGGTAGGTTCGGTACGTCGTGTAGTTCTTGAGTACATCGAGGATGAAGTCCTCCTCGATAGCCTGCCGCATGCTGTATAGGTGGAAGGGCGCGGGCTTGCCGTCCGGTCCCTTCGTGCCGAACACTTCGAGCGTCTTGTATTTCGGCGTGGCCGTGAATGCGAAGAAGCTGATGTTGGGCTGCCGACCGCGTTTGAGCATCGTCTTGAGAATCTCCTCCTCGTGGTCGGTAAGCCCCTGGGCTTCCGCCTCCTCCTTGGCTTTCTCCTTGATGCTGTTTGCCGCGAGCACGCCCTTGAGCTCCGTCGCACTCTCTCCCGACTGCGAGC
>CAZHPJ010000524.1:0-2020 GCA_964534585.1 uncultured Sandaracinaceae bacterium
GCCTCCGCGCGGTCGCTGACTTCGAGTACGAGTTGCAGATGGCCAACATGAACCGTCACCTCGACCCAGAAGTCGAGACGGTGTTCATCATGGCCAACGACGCGTACTTCTACGTCGCGTCCAACCTCGTCAAGGAGGTGGTCAGGCTTGGGGGCAACGTGGCAGACCTCGTGCCTGCTCCCGTCCTGCCGAGGCTCCTCGCCAAGTTCGACAAGTAGGTCGGTTGGCGCACCAGCCCCTCGCGAGCGAGCCGCCGCACCTCTGGCAGGGCGCTCAGGGACACCTTCCCCATCTGCAACTCTCCTAGGTTCGTTTCTCCGCGGGCTACCGCGCGGCGTACACGCAGCCAGCTCGTCAGATACACAGCATCGCGTGCGACGCCACCTGCGCGGAAGGCTCGCTCGCACAGCGTCACCGCTCCTGCTGCGGAAAAATCATGCTCGCTCACCAACGTCCTCGCAGCATCGCTAAATGACACGCCTGCATGCATCGCGTGAGTTGCAAGCAAGCGGCCCGCTAAAGTCCTTTGGCGGCACGGGTCGAGTAGCCCTGCGAGCTCTTCGAGATAGATCGCAACGCCCTCCTGGTCGCCGTAGGAGCGCGCCGTGCCGACGGCAAAGACCCCTAGCGTCTGCGTTCGGCCATTGAATCCCGAGACCAGATGCCCGTAAACCTCATGCGTCGCGAGCCGCTGTGCCTCGTGCGCACCGAAACGCCGGTCTGCGATGAAGACGGTCCGCTCACCGACAGCCGCGTTCGCGATCAGATCGGGATCTACACGTACGGCGATGTGCAAGCCGACGTGTTTCGCGTAAGCCAACATGAGATCGTGCAGATTGACGCCGTCAGTCGACGAGGCGGGTATGGTCTTTTGCTCTTGCTCCAAGGGGGTGTCGGCCAGGATCTCGTGCGCCGCGTCGAGGATGGTCTGCTTCACGTCAGGGAACACTCGCTCGCCACCGGTGCCGAATAGCCGCGCGGCCATCGGACGCACCTGCTTGCTGCGCCCTAGGGATTCCAGCAGCAGCAGCTCGGTTTCAAGCTCTTCGAGCCGCGGCAGATAGAGATCCGGCGCCTCCGAATCGGCGGCGAGCTCCCTCGCACGGGCGAGCTCGCGCCAAACGCTCCGCTCGACGGCCACGGGCCGCCACTCCCATCGCGGCTTGGCGTGCTCGGCCCTCGCAATACAGCGGGTGAGCCGATGCCGCTCGGCCGGGTCGCTATGAGTCGTTGACCCGACGAGGAGCCGCGCCGCGCCATGCAAGCGGCGCAACGCCACGTCGAGCTCGGCGCGAAGGCGAGTGCGTGGGCTGTCAAAGAAGCTGCGTGGCGCGTTCTGCGAGCTCACTTCGCTCACCTTTCGAGAGTGTGACGTGGGCACCGATGCTCTCGTTCTGAAAACGCTGCGCGACGACAGTGAGACCGTTGCTTGCAGCATCCACGTAGGGGTTGTCGATTTGGTACGGGTCACCGGTGAGGACGATCTTGGTGTCGGCTCCGCACCGGGTGATCACCGTCTTCACCTGGTGGGGAGTGAGGTTCTGTGCTTCATCGACAACCAGGAACTGATGCGGAAGGGAACGGCCGCGAATGTACGTGAGCGGCTCGACCTGGATGACGCCGGACGCGACCAGCTCTTCGTAGTTACGGTGTTCAGACATGCGGCCACGCCCGCTACTGAAGATGTACTCGAGATTGTCGAAGATCGGTTGCATCCAAGGGTTGAGCTTTTCTTCGACTGTTCCTGGTAAATAGCCCATGTCGCGCCCCATGGGAAAAATCGGGCGCGAGACGAGCATTCTACTGTAGGCGCCGTCCTGAACCACGGACTGGAGCCCCGCTGCTATTGCCAGCAGGGTCTTTCCCGTGCCCGCCTTCCCGACCAACGTCACGAGATGAATGTCCGGCGAGAGCAGCATATCGAGCGCAAAGTACTGCTCGAGGTTTCGGGGCCGAACGTGCCAGACCCCTTCCCTACCCACGCGGAGGGGGACTACCGTCCCGCTCTTGGAATCGAAGC
>CAZHPJ010000525.1:0-2013 GCA_964534585.1 uncultured Sandaracinaceae bacterium
GGCTCCTCGACGGCCATGGGCACGACGTAGTCCTGACCGTTGACCTGAAAGTTGAGGCCCAAGCCCACCGGCAAGCGAAGGACTCCGATGCAGTTCTCCACCATCTGGTCGGCGATTGCGACTCCGTCTATTCCTGTGCCGCGAAGTAGGTCGAGATCTTCGTCGGTCAGGTCGAAGCGTCGCGCGAGCTCTTCATGTCGGCGGCGTACGTCGAGCCGGTAGAAGCCCGAGATCCGCGAAGAGGGCGATTCGAGCGATGTCCTCAGTGCCTTCACGCTCATGCCGCGTCCATTCCTCGAGGCCATTCGCCCATCGCTGAGCCAGCGACCATGAGTCTCGACAAGGGGTTCCACATTGCTTCGTAGTCGGCGCGCAGGAGCGCGTCGTCACCGCAACGCATCGTGCAGCGTGCGATCACGTCCTCGACCTCTGCTCGGCTGACCTTGACCTGTTCGTTCGCCATGAACATGGCGTCGTTGCCGTAGGCAAGTCCGATGGTCTTCACCGCCAGCCATAGAGGAAGCAGACAAAAGAGCCGGATCTGCCGGTGCTCGGCAGGCACCGCGAGGGCGTAGTTGAGCGCGCGGTCGAGGTTGAGGCGGGTCAGGTCGAAGAGCGGAACCACGGCGCGATGCGCGGCGGGACGGCGACCAGGATCGGCAAGCTCTCTGTTGCGAAGACCCTGCGCTCTGCAAAGAGACCGGGGAACGAAAGACCAACCCCGATGCAGGTCGTCGGTGATGTCCTTCAAGATGTTGACGAGCTGGAGGCCCGTGCCGAAAGCCTCTGCGTGCTCCGCCAGTTGTTGCGCGACCGGGCTGTCGGGCTCGAGGTCCATCTCCAAGACGAAGAGCTCGGTGAGCATGTGCCCCACCGTACCTGCCACGAAATAGCAATACCGTTGGAGGTCGTCACTGGTCGATGGGGCGATGATGCCGTCTCGGTCAGCCGAACGATGGCTGTAGATCTGCATGCCCCGAGCCATCTCGGTCACCCAGCGAAGAACCGCGTCGCGCATCTCGGAGGGAACCGTATCGAGCACCGCCATGACGCGGCGGATCTGGGAACACAGCTCGATCTCCTCTTGCGGCGAGCCTTCGATGCCCAACCACGACTTCTCGAAGTCGGTCCCGTCTGCTGCCCTCTGAATGACGTCGTGGAAGCCACGATACCGTTCGTCGCGCTCACCGATCGTGAATGCTTCGTTGTCTTCGACCGCATCGACGATGCGGCAGAGTAGGTAACCGCACGTCACCGCCTTTCGCAGGTCGCCCGGAAGCACCTCGATGGGTCGCGAGAACGTCCGCGAAACCTGTCGCAGGTTGGTCGTGCAAAAGTCCCAGTCAGCTTGCATTCTGTGTCTCCGTGAGAGGTTCTGGCGATCGCAAGAAGTCGCGGCGGGCCCATGATTCCGGAGCGGCCCACCGCAAAGATCGAGAACGGATCGCAGCGGGTTGCGGGTGCAAGCTCGCCCATGGCCACCTGAGCCAACCTGCAAGCTCCGCGACGGTACGCCGGTCCGAAGTGAGCGCCCCAGCGCCGGCCCGAATCGCTACGCGAGAGAAAGCTCGGACGAAGTCGGTACGACTGGTGGAGGCTGCGCCGAGGAGCTTCATCGTCCGACCGCGGTGGGCCGGACTGGAGCGCCAGCTGCGGAAGATCGCTTCACGAATCGCTTCGGAGCCTGCGTCACCGCGGACGAAGGCTTGGTAGATCGCATTCGACAGCAGCTCCGGTATGTAGCTTTGACTCGCGCGCTCGGCGGCGTATTCGGTGAGGCTAGGGGCGCCCGCGAGCGCCTCCGCGTCGAGCACCGACATCGTGATCCCCAGTGCCGTCAAGGGATGAAAGATTCCCGCCACATCACCGACCAGCGCAACACCCGACTCGGTCCGATAGCGCCGCGGCCGAAACGCGATGGCTGCCCAGGACAGCGAAGCCGGTGACAGCGCTTCTCGGACGCCCGCTCGAAGCGAGGGGGGCAACACCTCCGCAAAGGACTTCCAGATCCAT
>CAZHPJ010000526.1:0-2005 GCA_964534585.1 uncultured Sandaracinaceae bacterium
CATAGCCACAGCAGATCTGCTGCGGCTACAGCATCGTCGAGCGCGCGGTGCGCATTGGGTATCTCGACGCCGTATTTCGCGGTCATCGTCGCCAGCGTGTGCTTGCCCTTGCGCCCCGGGCCGGGATGCAGCCGGCGAGCCCAAAGAAGCACGTCTAACCACGGTCCCCACTCTGGGGAAAAGGCGGGGACCTGGGTATCTACATCGTCGATACGAGCAAGCTCTTCGTGCATGACGAGTCGATCGTATTCGCCGTAGCTCGCGGGAGCCGCGCCTTTCAGAAACTCAGCGATTTCTGGATACCGATCGAGAAATGTCGGTTCACTTTCGACGTCGTCATCCGATATTCCGTGGATGTCGATCGCGCTTGCCTCGATCGGTATCGGGGGGCGTACGAGTAGCGACAAGCGCGCGGTCTCTTCGCGCGCCTCGTAGCGCACTGCGCCGAACTCGACGATATGCCGAGGCTTCTTGAGCCCCGTGGTTTCGACGTCGATAACGACGATCGGCGCGTCATACCACTTCATGCCGCCCACCTGAACGTGTTGTCTGCGAGCAGTTCGATCTCTTTCTTGTCTTCCCAGGTCCGTTGTTCCGGCGGGCAGACAAGCTCGACGCTGACGCCAATCGGCACTCCCTGACGATTCGGGCGGTCCTCGCTGAACATCGGCCAGTCCTCCATCGTGCGCGCTATCTCCGTGAGAGTTCGCGCCCAGCCGGGCTTGCACGGGAGATCGAAAACCGCCTCGTCATGGATCGTCTGCCGGAAGAGCCCGCCGAAATCTTGCGCGATAGGCGCCGTACGTATTAGCGCCTCTTTCATTATGTCCGCGCTTGTTCCTGAGATGACGCTCGACATCATCATCCGCTCCGCCTTACCGCGCTTCCAATGCTCCTTGGCTGCGATGTCGGGTATCCGGCGAGGGCGCCCAAGGGGGTTGATGAACATGTTCCCGTTGTGCCTCATCTGGCTCGCGAACCGTCGGCGGAAACGCGCGATGTTCGGATACCGCTTGCCGTGCGCTTCTAGTACGTCTTTCGCCAGCGCCGTCGTCGCTTCAGGGTCGCTATAGTAGCCGGGTAGGCGAATCGCGAGACCGATCTCAGTGAGCCCGTACGCAAGCCCGAAGTTCACCTGTTTCGCTACGTCTCGCGTGATGCCAAGTTCGTCCGCGACGGCTTGATGCAGATCCTCGCCGTTGAGAAACGCGCGGAGCATCGTCGGGTCCTGGCAAAACCACGCGAGCACTCGAAGCTCGATCTGGCTGAAGTCGAGGTATGCTCGGACCCAACCATCCCGCACCATGAAGTAGCGATGAATAGATACCGTGCTTTCGATGGGCAGACCGCGGAGTGCTCGCGCTACTTGGCCCTCGGTCGTCTTCCGCGGGTCGCGCCCTTCATTCAACGCCCTCGTGGACTCTTCGCGGATGCACTTGCCGCAATAGCAATCCCAGAGATGAAGCGGCTTCTTCGCGACATTCTGCGCATTCGGATCGCTACTGCTTATGCGCCCGGTGACAGGGAGCCCGCCTTTGTCTCGCCGCTCTAGTTGGTTGTAGCTGGGGTGGATGCAGCCGGTTTTTGTCGAGTAGAATGCGAGGTAGTTGCCTGCGTACGTCGTGAAAAGCTTCGATACGGTCGCGAGTTGGCTGATCGCTTGGAGTAACTCCGCGACATCTGGCTGGCTCTTTTCCAAAAGCAGGCGCGCTTCCTTGTCCACGCTAGGCTTCTTTGTCTTTGTGAATTTCGGGGTAGGCAAGCCCAGATCAGAATAGAGAAGCTGGCGTAGCTCGGGATCGCTTGCAGAGAAATCCTCGCGGACAAATTCGGGGCACAGCCGCCGGCATTCTCCGAGCCAATGTGCCGCCGCGCCCTTGAGCCGCGCGTGCGCGTCTTTGATGGTATCCGGATTCGCGGGGAGCCCGTTCCATTCCGCCTCAAAAAGCAAGTCAGCAACGGCGTGCTCGCGCTTCCACAAAGGGCCGTAGACCTCGCGGACCTT
>CAZHPJ010000527.1:0-2002 GCA_964534585.1 uncultured Sandaracinaceae bacterium
GCCACAAAGACAGTGAGTAGAAGAACGACTACAGCTGTAGGTTTAGAAGACAAAACCGACCCCCAGGTTGAATTCATCGGGCAACCCTCCCGACTTGGCACTGCGGTTTCGATAATCGGCCTTGATGACGACCCGCGGAATCGGTTGGAAGGAGAAACCGAGGGTGTAGATCTCGATCTCCTTCGACTTGTCACTGGCAAATCCACTCGGAACATCGCGTTGCGTATCGTAGTACGAGTAGCGAAAGAACGGTTCCAGCGTTTTCTCGCTGCCGGGAAAGAGCAGCGGCATGAGATCGTAGGCGATCTCGCCGTAGACGCCGAGCATCTGCCCGGCGACCGCTTCGCTGATGCCGAGTTTGCCGGTACCACCTGGGCCTAGCGCGGCCGTCAGGCCGCCGCTGTCGTCGATATCCGCCATGGTGAATAGCGATCGGAGATGCAAGCCGTGATCCGCGTATTGTGCGTGAATTTCCCAGATCGTCGTGGGCGTGTCGGGGATTTCGACGCCGCCGACTTTCTGATTCTGGCCGGAATTTCCGTGATAGACGGATCCCCCGATGAGCAGTTGCTGGATCGGTGTCCAGTCGAGTCTCCCGACGAACGCGAGGTGTTCGGCGAGCGCTTTACTACCCTTTTGACGCCCCCCGCGCAGGCCGCCGGAATCGAAGCCCTGGGCGTTGAAGCCGTTGATCACGAAGGCCTGGTAGTCGACCTGCTCGTAGAGCGTTCCGTGGATTCCAACCCCGTTCTCCCGCCAGGTCGACGGGATGATCTGGCGTTCGATCTCCGGGCGATGCACACCAAAGTAAGAGACGGGCTCGTGGATTTCGTTGATGAAACCCATCGGCACGAGCACCAGCCCCGCGCGAATGTTTGCCCAATCGCGGAGCAAGAAGTCGAGATAGGCGAACTCGACCGAAACGCTTCCGCTTTTGGAAGTGGTCGCGTGCTCGAATTCGATCTCTGCGTTGAAAAGGATGTTGTCGGTGAACTTGTATCCGGTGTAGAGCACCATTCGGAGCAGATCAGCGGAATTATCGGCGTCTCCTTTGTCGCCGACCAGGTTGCTGTAGAAGCCCTCGCCGTACCCGCCGATCGACAAGCCGCGGCTGAGGCCGTAGATCTTGGAGGCGGCCGGGGCGAGGCCGAATTTGGAGGACAGCGGCTGGTCTTCTGGAACCGCAAGTTCGCTCCGCGTGCGCTCGAGTTCGTCCGCGAGAATGGCGACCGTGCGTTCGAGTTCCGCGATGCGATCTTCTTGGGCGGTGGCTATCTCCGCCACATCATCGGCGGCGGCAAGCCCCGCGCAACCAAGAAACGCGATCGCTGCAATCAGCCAATGGGCGACCCACGGCGCCCCCCCCGTTCTCAGATTCATTTTCCACGGCATCTCATCTTCCTCTTGCTTTCTCCTGTTTCGGTCTCATTAATATTGAAATTAACATTCATTTTCAATTAAGTCAGCCGCAGACTAACCGAATGACCGATTTTCTGTCAATTAGAAGAGAAATGCGAGAAAAATGGCCTAAAACCGCCGAAATCGTCTCAATTTGCAGATATATATGGTTTTCCAGCCCAGATCGGCGTATCGGCGACTATTTGACGACTTCCCGCTCGCAGGCGTCGCAGTGTCCATAGAGCTCGTGGCGGTGGCGCAGAACGCGGAATTGGTAGCGGTCGGCGATTTCCAGCTGGGTCTGCTCGATCATCGCACACTCGAACTCGATGATCTTTCCGCAGCGCAGACAGACCAGGTGGTCGTGGTGTTCCTGCTCGATCTCGTAGCGGGTCACGCCGTCGTCAAAATGCCGCTCGCTCGCCAACCCCGCGTCGCACAAGAGCTTCATCGTACGGTAGACGGTCGTGTAGCCGATGTTCGGATGGTCGCCGCGGACGCGATTGTGGATCTCCTCGCTGGTGATGTGGCCGGTCGCTTCGAGAAAAGCGGCGAGGATCGCCTCGCGCTGTTGGGTGCGCTTGAGGTTGTGCTCCTCGAGGTA
>CAZHPJ010000528.1:0-1999 GCA_964534585.1 uncultured Sandaracinaceae bacterium
GCCGAACATCGAAGGGATTATGCATCGTCGACAGGCGGTGCGTCTCGGCGATGCACTGTGGGCTGGAACAGTGGAGCCCTGAATCATGGAGCTTCTTCCAGCCGTGCTCGTGAAAAAGCCAAGCCTGTTGCGCTTGCCAAAAGAGCTTCCCGCGGACGTTGCAGAAGTGATGCATGCCATCCGTCACGGCAAGCCTTTGCCAAGCTTTCGCGGCGTGCCGCCTGAGCAATACCTGCCGTGGGTCACGCAAGTAGGTCGAAAAGGTCGATCTCCCTCGGTGCTGAAGAGCTTTCGGTTTCGGCATGACGACGTGCTGAGGCTCGCGAGGCTCCGCCATAGCCTTCCCGCACGCTCGGACACCGAGGTAATTCGCATGGCACTCGAGCTCCTGGAAGCCTCGACAGCCGAGAGCTCACCAATCGGCCCAGGTTGAGCAGAAAGTACCCACGCTGGTCACACTACTTCCGACCCGTCAAAGTCGGGAAACAGAAGCACCGCGGGGTGTACCTTGAGGGCCTTGGCGAGCACCAACGCCCGCTCGCGACCCAGCTCTCGCGCCCCGGTTTCGAGCGCCGACAGATTCGACTGCGCGATCCCGGTCGTCGCGGCCAGCTCGCTCTGCGTGAGCTCCTGAAGCTCGCGGATGGTGCGCAGCATTTCCCCCGGTGTGATGGAGATACCCACGCGCGCCGGAACGAGCTCCGCGCTCGAAATCCTTTGACGGCTTGCCTTCTGGATTGTTTGCTTCCTAGTACTCATGCGGATTTACCTCGACGACGTGGATTTCGAGCTGCGAGCGTTGGACTCTGTAGATGAGCCGCCACTGACGGTTGAGGCGGGAAGACCTGAAGCCGCTCCACTCCCCGCGCAGAGCCTCGTCGCGAAACCCTTTGATGAGTCGAAGGCCCTGCGGGCCGCTTTGTTCGGCGACCCTCTTCCATGCCTCATATCGAACGCGAACCTGTCGTGGTGCACGTTCGACCACTTTTCGGACGGCCTTTGTCTCAAAGATCCGCCACATATGCAATAGTATATGCCGAGATGTTCGGTGCGGCAATGGTGTTGTCGTACAGACCCATGCCTCAACATCGGCCGCTCGTGGCTGCGGTTTCCCCTTAGTTTGTTCCGCTTTCAACCCGGGAAGGTTCCCTAGAAACGCAAAACCTGCGCGTCTGCCTCCGTGAAACGTGACGAAAAACGCCCCTAACGTCGGCATGAACCTTGCTCTTTTGGGCGTCGGGTGACGAGGGAAGAATTACGTATAGACCGGCACAATCGGTGAACTCACGTTGCCCCCGACTCGTGGTGAGGCGGGTCAGACCTGGGAGGTTGTGATGCGGTACTTATTCGGATTCATTTTCGTGCTGGCGCTGAGCCTCATGGGATGCAGTGAGACAGCGGGCACGGGCGGAAGTGGTGGCTCTGCTGGAACCGGTGGCATGGGCGGCTCCGCCGGAATCGGGGGCAATGGCGGCGAAGGCGGAATGCCCGCAAGTGCCATCATCCTCTACGACCGCACCGATCGCTTCGCGATGTCACCTTTCCCCGACGACTTCTGGCTCGCCCCGGACGCGTCGACCCGGACCGGATACCGGGTCGCCCTGAGCGTGCCATCGGGGGAGGCGGACGTGATATTCTTCTACTTCGCGCTAATGAACGAGACGTCTAAGCTCGATGGTTTCAGCCCGACCGGCGGCATCGTGATCAAGCTTTCGACGGCACCGGACACCACTTCACTACCGCTCACGCCGCAAGCCTCGCTGGAGCCGTCTGCCACGATGCGGCTCTTCGACCTCACGCCGGGAAGCGACACATTGGGGCAGCGCATCCCGTTTCAGTTGAGCCCTGTCTCGCGAATGTTGGAAGGCCAGGAGATCAACCATTCCTTGGTACTCTATCCGTCCATCCCGCTGACCCCGAAGGGGCGATACGCGATGGTGGTCACGACCGATGCACGTACTGAGGATGCGCGTCGATTCGGACCCTCGCCCGCCATGGC
>CAZHPJ010000529.1:0-1991 GCA_964534585.1 uncultured Sandaracinaceae bacterium
GCAATGATTTCAACGGATTCCAGCTATCTGGGTCCAAATTTCAGTGAGGCTGGAAGGAAGCGAGAACTAGGGGTTTTCTCGCCAGATCACGGGCGAGCCGGAGGGGAGCCGCAAGCATGCATGAAATCTGGGAGGCACTGCTCGAAGGTGCTCCGTTTTCGTTCGTCAATCTCGGTGTTTTAGCTTTTGGCGTCGGCGTGATCATCGACCGAGCCTGGTACATTCGGATGAACTACAGCGTCGACGCAACGGAGTTCATGAACCGGATTCGGAAGCTGGTGCAGGCGGGAAACATCGATCGCGCAATTCGCCAGTGCGAGGCGAAAGCCGTGCCGCTGCTCGAGGTCGTGAAGTCAGGGCTGACCCAGGTCAACCGAGGGGAAGAGGCGGTCATCGCCTCTATGGAAGAAAAGATGTCCGAGGTGATCCCCGCGCTCGAAAAACGCACGGGCGCCCTGTGGACACTGGCCAACATCGCCACTCTGATCGGCCTGCTCGGGACGATCAGCGGCCTCATCCGCGCCTTCAAGGCGGTTGGCACCATCGACGACCCCTCGCAAAAGACAGCGTTGCTGTCCGCTGGTATCGCCGAGGCCATGTGGAATACGTTCCTCGGTCTCTTGATCGCGGTCATCTTCATGGTCGCTCACCTCGTGCTCCACGGGCTGACGAAGCGGCACAAGCACGAGATGGAAAAGGTCACGATGCAGCTGGAGAACCTACTCACGTTGCGCCGGCAGGGTGGTTGATCGGGCCTGGCCATGCCCGCACGACTAACCCCACGTCAACGAGCCTATGTCCGGAAGCGCACGCGCTTTCCGGATCCGGATCCGTCCGAGCTCAGTGATGAGCTCAACATCATCCCCTTCTTGGACATCGTCGTGAACATCGTCATGTTCTTGTTGATGTCGTTGACTACCATCGCGTTCTTCTCCCAGCTCAATGCGGCGCTCCCCGAGTATCGCCAGGGCGGTATCGGCAAGCGCGCGGCCGCAGATGAAGCCCTCAACTTGAACGTCACCGTGACGCGCGAAGGAGTCATCGTCTCCGGATCGGGCGGCAAGCTCGCACGCGGGTGCATGACGACGGCGCCCGGCAAAGTCATCACGGTGCCCGCCGCGATGAACGGCGAACACGACTGGAAGGCCCTCACTACTTGCGTCAAGCGCGTGAAGGAGCAGTTCGAGGACGAAACCCGAGTCACGCTCAGCGCGGACCCGGAAGTGCCGTACGAAGACCTGATCGCCGCAATGGACGCGGTGCGCGGCAACGACAGCGAGCTCTTCCCTGAAGTGTTGCTCTCCGCGGGGATTCGATAATGGCGAACGAGAGCAGCAGGCCACCGCGAGATTCCCTGGCGCCGCCCGTCGCGGACAAGCCGGCGTCGATGTCGTACGTCAACCGCGTCGTCCGCGCGAAGCTTCGCCGCCGGCCGGAACCCGAGCACTTCGGGCTCAACATCTACCCGATGATGGACATGCTGACGATCCTGTTGGTCTATATGATGGCGATGTTCGCCACGTCGTCAGCGGCAGCGGTCCAGGAGAGCGCCGAGCTGCGCATCCCCTACTCCACCTCACAGGTCGAGCTCAGTGACGCCCTCCCCATCCAGATCTCACGGAGCGGCGTCGCGGTCGATGGCAAGTCGGTCCTCGAGCTCCGCAACGGCATCGTCGACCCGAGTCTCAAACAAGGCGGCAGCAGCGGCTTCCTGATCATCCCGCTCTACAAGGCCCTCAGCGAGATTCGTGACCGCAAGAAGCGAACGGCGCAGCGCTTCGCGAACCAGCCATTCGTCGGGGACGTCCAGATTATCGCCGACAAGCGGACGCCCTATCGAACACTGAGCGAGGTGATCTACACGCTAGGGCAAACCGAGTTCAAGAATCTGCGTTTCGTGGCGAACAAGAAGAGCAGGTAAAGCCGATCGCGAGCACTGGCGCTGGCACCGACACTGGCACTGGCACTGGCGCTGACACTGGCGCTGACAC
>CAZHPJ010000530.1:0-1991 GCA_964534585.1 uncultured Sandaracinaceae bacterium
AGGCCTCCCAGTTACCCTGGAGGCAGGGCCTTGACTCTGTAGTAGGGTACGGACTCCATACTCCTTGCACGTCCAGGGAGGTCGATATGGAAGCCGCAATCACCGTTTGCCCGGAGTGCGGGGCCTCGGGCCGCAAGGTCGGGCCCATCACGCTCGGGGCGTTGCTTACCGAAGACGCGCGGGCGCGACTCGACGACGTGGGGAGCTTTCGATTCTGCAAGACCGAGACCTGCAATGTTGCGTACTTTGGAGGAGACGCTCGCACATTCCACGTCGCGGACCTGCGTGTGCCTATCTTCCAAAAATCCACCGGTCCCTCACGCCTGGTTTGTTACTGCTTCGAGCACGAGGTGGGCGAGATCGAAGATGAGGTTCGACGAACGGGCACGTCTTCGATACCTGATGCGATCGGACAAAAGTGCAAGGCTGGCCTCGACCGCTGCGAGGAGACAAACCCGCAGGGTTCCTGCTGCCTAGGAAACGTTCGGCAGGTGATGAAGCAAGCGCAGGCCTCCCTCGGAGTCGAGGCGTCCGCGGGCGCTATCTCTGAGCCCCCGGCATTGCCGGACTGTTGTGCGATACAGGAAAGCTCCAGAGAAGAAGATCCTATCCAAACTACGCCACGCGAGCGCAACGTCGGCATGTGGTCCGCGGGCGGTGCCCTCGCTGCTGCAGTTCTTTCCTCGGCGTGTTGTTGGTTGCCGCTGGCGTTGATCGGCTTCGGGATTTCTGCCGCCGGCGTGGCGGGGTTCTTCGAGGCCTATCGCGTTCACTTCCTCGTGCTCACCGCGTTGCTGCTCACCGCCGGGTTTTATTTCGTCTACGTCTGGAAACCGAAGTGCGCGCCTGGTGAAGCATGTGCGGTTCCCAATCCCAAGCTGCAACGCTTCAACAAAGTCATGCTCTGGACCGCAACGGTATTCGTGCTTGGATTCGCCGCATTCCCGAGCTATGTGGGCTATCTGCTGGGCACACCGGACGGCAACGCGACCGCGCAAAACACCCAGGCCGCACAGGCCACCCACCGCTACTCGATCACTGGTATGACGTGTGAGGGTTGCTCCGCGCAGGTCAAAGATGCCGTCGAGGAGGTCCCCGGTGTGACCTCCGCCGAAGTCTCATACGAGCACGAAACGCTGCTCGTTCATGTCAACACCGACGCCCCGGCAAGTGACGCCCAGATCGCAACCGCCGTAGCATCGCTTGGCTACGAGGCGAACCCCATACAAAGCGAGGAGTAGGCATGCCATCTGAAGAGTCTTTCGACCTGGTCGTGATCGGTGCCGGCACCGGAGCCAACAGCGTCGCACGCGCTTGTGCCGGTGCGGGCTGGAAGGTCACCATCGTGGACTCGTTGCCCTACGGGGGCACCTGCGCGCTTCGCGGCTGCGATCCCAAAAAGATGCTCGTCGGCGTCACCGAGGCGCTCGATTGGACGCGCCGTATGAAGGGCCGAGGCGTTCGCGCTGCCGACCTCGAGATCGACTGGACGGATCTCATGGCCTTCAAGCGAACGTTCACGAACGTGATGCCCGGGCGAGTCGAGAGCGGGCTCGAGAGGGCGGGCGTCGTGACGCTCCATGGCACGGCGCAGTTCGTTTCCCCCAACGTGGTTCGCGTCGGTAGCCGCGAGTTGCGCGGGCGCTACATTCACATCGCGACCGGCGCACGGCCGGCAACGCTCGGAATCCCGGGCGAGGATCTTCTGATCACGAGCACGGAGTTCTTGAACCTGGAGTCCCTGCCGGACCGCATCGTGTTCGTGGGCGGCGGTTTCATATCATTCGAGTTCGCTCACATCGCGCGCCGCGCGGGTGCATCCGAGGTCACGATTCTTCACCGTGGTAAACGCCCGCTTGCAGGCTTTGACCCGGATCTGGTCGACCTGCTGGTCGAGCGGACACGCGAGCTTGGCATCGAGGTCCGTTTTCCGGCTTGCGTAGACGAAATTGCTGCTCGGGGCTCTGGTCTCCGTGTGATAGCGAGCACCC
>CAZHPJ010000531.1:0-1987 GCA_964534585.1 uncultured Sandaracinaceae bacterium
CCTGGTGCAGCAAAATCACCCGGATAAGGTCAACCACCTGGGCGAGGAATACGTCAAAATCGCCCACCACCAGCTTACCAAAATCAATGAAGCCTACGACTATGTGCGGCGACAACCCATGCCGCCCTCGCCGATCTCCTGCAGGAGCTTGGAGGGGCCGATCGAGCTGCCCGCTGCTTCCCGCGAGCCCCGGGCCGCCGGGCTCTCCAGAAAGCCGCTGGACTCGTCATGGGCCGCGAGCAGCGCCTCGACGCGCGATCGCAGGTCGGCGTCGTCACTACAGGCGCCGTCGAGGTAGGCCTTGCGTTCCGCTCCCGCAGCGCGGTCGCAGGAGGCGTGGAAGATGTCTTCGACGCGGCGTCGGGGTTCGTTCTGCATTGGTAGACCCTACCTGGCCTCGAGTGTTCGAGTGACGGTAGGGCCCCCTTTCGAACCGTGCATGCGGTTTTCCCCCACACGGCTCACGGATGACTTCTCGGGCGACTGCATTACGCGACCTCCGGATAGCGCACGGTTCCACGAAGGCGATGGAGCCCAAGGCTCCAGAAGAAATCACGAGTCCACTTCGCTGCCTCCCCGGCCTTGAGGTTGCGACCCTTCCGCTTCACGAGGAAGCGTCGGAGCCGCCACCAGACATGGGAGTCCAGCTGGTTGAACTTCTTGGCAGCGTTCCCGGTGCAGAAGTAGTTGCCCCAGCCGCGCAGCAGCGGGTTCAGATCCCGGATCAAGACCCGGACATCCTTCACCCCGTTGCGGTGCGAGCCGACCAGCTGCTTCACGCGTTGCTTCACCTTCTTCAGCGCCTTGCGCGATGGCCAGCGCTGGAGGTAGTACCGGCGTTTGCCGTACTTCTCCAGCAGGCGCCCGCTCATGCGCTTGCGTAGGTGACAGCCGAGGAAGTCGAAGCCCTGCTTGCCCTCAGTGAGTTCGACTCGTCTCGTTTTCTCCGGGTGGAGCTCCAAGCCCAAATCGTCGAGGATCACCTCCACGACGCCTTGGGCCTCCTCGCACGACTCCGCGCGATCACACATGATCACGAAGTCGTCGGCGTAGCGCACGAGCGTGCCCAGGTGGGCGTGCTCGCGCGTCCAGCGCCGATCGAGGACGTGTAGGTAGATGTTGGCGAGCAGCGGGGAAATCACCCCGCCCTGCGGTGTGCCCCGTCGACTACGGTGCACCCGCCCCTCCTCCATCACGCCCACTTGGAGCCACTGGCGCAGCAGCTTGAGCACCCGACGGTCGCTCACGCGGCGAGCGACTTCGGACAGCAATCGATCGTGATCGATGGCGTCGAAGAAGCCCTTGATGTCCGCATCGAGCACGAAGTTGCCTTCCGCATCGCGGTAGGCCCGCTTGCGCAGGACTTCGAGCGCGCCGGTTGCACTTCGACGGGGACGGAAGCCGTAGGAGCACGGCAAGAAGTCCGCCTCGAAGATCGCCTCGAGCACGATCTTCGTCGCCATCTGTGCGACTCGGTCGCGCACCGTCGGGATGCCCAGTGGCCGCTGCTTGCCGCCATCCTTCTCGATGTACACCCGCCGCACCGCCAGCGGTTTGTACGTCTTCGCCCGCAGGTCGACTTGCAGCTCCCCGAGGAAGCGTGGCACGCCGTACTGCTCGATGTCGGCGAGAGTCTGGGCATCGACCCCCGCCGCACCGCGGTTCCCTTTCACTCGCTCCCATGCCACCCACAGGATGTCATCCCTGTAGATGCGGTCGTACAGGGCATGGAAACGGCGCTCCGGCGATCGCTTGGCCGCCGCCCACAGCCGACGTTGGAGATGGCGCGCTTTGGCGTCCGACGATGGTCGGACGGGGTAGGTGGACCGGTCCTGTTGCCCGGCCATGCCCTCACGCGTAGCTCCTCGTTCGGCATCGTCACCGTAAGGGTCCTTCCCTCCACCGGCGTTATGTTGCACCGGCATCGACAGTACTACGACCCCCTCGGACTCCCGCTGCGCAGCGGCCGATTTCACCTTCGGCTTAT
>CAZHPJ010000532.1:0-1980 GCA_964534585.1 uncultured Sandaracinaceae bacterium
GATTCGAACGCAATCCCGAACGGGCTTTCAGCGCTGGGTCGGCTGCAGAACACGAGATCGTACTGCGGCTGATCGGGGCTCCCGGTGCCGATCAGGATGTCGAGATGCCCGTCGTTGTCGATGTCGCCGATCCCGAGCCCCATCGTGTTCTCGGAGAGATCGGGATAGAGCTTGGTTTGAATACCAACTTCTGAACCCGCGAGATTGAAGGTTCCGTCGCCCGCGCCAAACGCGATCATGTCCTGATTTCTTTGCCGACCGAGGTAGAGGTCGAGATTTCCGTCGTGATTAAAATCTGCTGAGAGTGAAGCGAACGCGGCCGCGTTCGGAGAAAATCGCCCGAGTCGCGATGTAATATCGACGAAACCAGCGTCGCCATCGTTGCGGTACAAGCGACTGAAGCGCATCGCGCCCAGAAAGAGATCCTGGTCTCCGTCGTTGTCGATGTCGAGCCAGACGGGATTCTTGCCGTCTTTGAATTTGACGACGATCCCGAGATCCAGCGCGACTTCGGAGAAGGTCTTGTCGCAATTGTTCCGATAGATCCAAGCCCGGCCCGTACGCGCGATCGCCGCAAAATCCAGGCACGCGTCATTGTTGAAATCGGCCCAGCTCACCCCCCACCACTGGCGCTTCCCAGCGGTGATCCCCGCCGGTAACTTCACGAGCTTCTTCTCTTCTGCCCAGCGATTCTCGTAGAGCGCGAGGCTTCCCTTCCCGAGAAAGCCGCCGCTTCCGAGCAGCAGATCGGGGTCGCCGTCGTTGTCGAAGTCCGCCCAGGCAGCGCCCCAGGTGAACTCCAAGTCGTCGGGGTCGATGCCGAGATCGTAGGGTTTGAAATGGCCGTCTCTTTGATTGAGGTAGAAGCGCGCAACCGAAACGCGGTCCTCACGCGGCGGGTGTATGTTCGTGTTCGAATCCCAGAGATCCTCCCAGCCGTCTCCGTCGACATCGATCATCGAAATCGCCTTGCCGTAGCCGGGCGCATCTGCGAGCCCCGCGTCGTTTGCGCGGTCCACGAGGTCCGCCTGCTCGCTGTGAGCGACACCGGCGATTTGCGCGGCTGCGATCACCGCGAGCAAGGGGGTGAGATTTCGCCGTAGGGGGTGTCTCCGCTGCATTTCGATCCTCACCTGCCGAGGGGCACCCCGAGAGCCTAGCGAGCGAACCCTTCGGATTCGCTTGCGGCGTCACGCGATCCCCTAAATGGGATCGCGCTCGCAGCCGGGGCGTCCGAATCGGCGACCGGGAGAATAGGCGAACCGAGTGATCTAGCGCTCGAGGTTTGGGGGGTGCTCGATGCGTGAGGTCTTCTGTGCGTTTTCGGCCTGTCGCAGCGTGTAGGTGCGGTTCGCGGCCAGGCTCTCGAGCTTCTGTTGCTCGCCATTCGGCCAGATGATCTGGACGTCCGCCGATTGGGGCCGTCCGAGGCCAAAGTGCTGCTCCTTTGGGTTCATCGAGAGGTAGCCGGACCCCCCCTGAATTTCTCGGGTCACGTGAAGGCGATCGTTCGTCGTCAGGACGATTCGCGCGCCGATCGCGTCGCGGTTGCTGCCACGGCTCGGATCTCCAATCAGGCGGATCTTCAACCAATGGAGATCGCGCTCATCGGCGTTGTTGCGAAACATCAGCGCCGGGGAGTGAAAGTTGTTGACCGCGATGTCCAGATCGCCATCCCCGTCGAAGTCGAGATAAGCCGTGCTGCGCGAATTGGCGGCGAAATCGGCGCCGCTTCGCGCCGATTCGTTCTTGAGCTTGCCTCCGTCGTTTACGAAAAACACGTTCGATTCGCGGGTGTGGTTCAATAGATGCTGAACCTGACGGCCGTCCGAGTTGGTGTAATTGTAGATCGCCGCGTACGCATGGTAGTCGTTGGTTCCGTTCACGACGTAGAGATCGTCATCCCCATCGCAATCGAAGTCGAGAAATTCGGCATCCCACGCCCAGCCGGTGGACGTTGCTCCGCGCTCCACGTTCTTC
>CAZHPJ010000533.1:0-1970 GCA_964534585.1 uncultured Sandaracinaceae bacterium
GGGCTCCCGCAGCGCGAGGTCGTGACGCTGTATCGCCTCCGCACTCAGTAGCGGGTCGTCGAGCGAGCCGTATGGCTCACTCCGGGCGAGCCAATACTCCAGCGTTCTGTGCTCCGGCGATACGTTGGTCAGAGGAGCTTCAGCCACCCGCGTTTCCGGGCAAGAGGCGGAGCGCCGTGGTCCCTCCAGCGGAGCCTGCTCGCCCCTACAACCGCCAGCCGAGCAAAGGCACAGCGCGGCGGCTAGAGCCGCCCGGAGTGTTATGTGGGTGCCAGCATCCATTGGATGATTTGGTCTTCGAAGGTACCCCTGGTGCCCAGGTCCAGGTCCACTTTCTGCGGAAAGCCGACGTGGCCTCCCTGGCTGGTGACGATCCACCGAAGCTTGGTCGCTTTCCGTAGCCAAGGTCGCACCGTGTCGATCCCTACCATGGGGTCCCGCTCGCTCGCGACGAACAGCGTGGGTGTCTCGATGTCTGCGAGCACTTGGCAGGCGCTGGTCTGCGCCCAGTAGTCCTCGGCGCCCGCGAAGCCATAGCGCGGCGCGATGATCCGTTCGTCCCACTGTTCGATCGTGTCGATGCGGGAGGATTCGCGGATAGACAAGGGCACTTCGCGGCGCGCCGCGACGTTGCGATAGATGTCCTTCAAACCGTTCAGGATGTGACGCCGATAGAACGTGCCGCGAGGCCGATCGATCGCGCGAGCGTTTGGTTTTAGGTCGATCGGTGAGCACACGGCTGCAGCGGCTCGTACACGCGGGTCCGGCCTGCCCGCAAGATAGCGAAGCATCATGTTGCCGCCGAGCGAGTAGGCGAGCAGCAAGATATTCTCGTAGCCTGCGAGCGCCGTACTTCCGAGTGCCGCTTCGAGATCATCTGTGAGGCCGGCATGATAGTAGTCGGCGCCACCCCGGTCTGCGCCGCGAAGGTTGAGGCGCAAGCAGTCGATTCCCGCGCGTGAGGCCGCGAGCGTCGCCACACGGGCGTAGTAGCTAGTCGCGCTCCCACCGAGCCCGTGCACGATCACGACGATCGTGTCGGAGGCGCCTTCCTGAGTCAGCCGTCCGCTCAGGTTGAGCGTGCCGACGACGCTATCGTCCAAGGTCGTCTCCCAGCGTTCCCACTCCGGAACCCGCGGTGGGAGCAGGTTATGACGAAGAAACGGGCCGAGGGTCCAGAAGTGACCCTTCCAGCTCATGAATCATTGGGCTTGAGTGCGCTGACGGTGGGAGCTTGGTTAGCACGTTGGTGCCACGCGTAAAAAGGCGGGCGATCCTTGCACATTGGCCGGTCGTCGTCGGAACAGTAGATGCGGACGTGGAAGTGGCTGCGGTGAGGCGCACCGTGGCGGGGTTGCGTGATCACGCGCTTGGCACGCATCAGCACCTCGGGGTTCGCGCCTTCCTTCAACGCTTGATTGATTAGACGCCGTTTGATCGCGTTCGAGACGAAGATGTGCTGCACGTCGGTCGTCGGTTGGCTGAGCAATGATTCGATGAGCGCCCAGTTGCGCGAGGCATCGAACCTGTAGCGGTTGCCCCATTGGCTGCCCATACCCTGATTGTTGAGTCGGACGAAGAGGTGCACGTTCACCGGCGTCGAGCGACGATCCAGCATGTAGAAGCCGATGTCGACATCGCGGCCGCTCTGATGCGACACGTGCGGACGGATTCGACCGCCGCCAGATCGTGAGAGGTCTCCGACCGTGAGTTGTGCGCGTGGATAGCGGAATGCAACTTCGTGCGCAGCACTTTCGATCAAGCGAACGAGCTCCCCTGTGCCGTGACGCGAATTGAGAGAACCGACTTTGACGCGAAGGGCTTTATCATCGTTGATCCGCATCCCGAAACGAAGCAGGCCACGGTTCGGGTAGCCGACCGAGACGCTCGGGTTGGGCTCGAGATCCGACGGCGAGACGCTTCGCGGCATCCGTGCGATCTTCTCGAGCTCCTCGTCTGAGGGCTCCGCG
>CAZHPJ010000534.1:0-1970 GCA_964534585.1 uncultured Sandaracinaceae bacterium
ACTTCGCCGGTGAGGTTCTGGCCGGTCATCGGAGGCGCGGCTTTGGCGCGGTCGCGTAGCGTCGCCGGGTCTTCGGTTCCGACGGCCGCCATCTGCGCACCCTGGTCCCGAATGTGCCGAGTGAGTGTTCGCGTATCGACGCCCGTGATCCCCACGATGCCGCGCTTCTCGAGATAGGCGCCGAGCGACTCTTTGGTGCGCCAGTTGCTTTCGACGGCGGACAGCTCCCGCACGACGAAACCTCGTAGGGCGGGGCGTTTGGCTTCGCCGTCTTCGATGGTGATGCCGGTGTTGCCAATTTGCGGCGCCGTCATGGTGACGATTTGACCGCAGTACGACGGATCGGTCAGCACCTCTTCGTAGCCCGTCATGCCGGTGGTAAACACCGCTTCACCGATGGCCGCACCTTCGGCGCCAAAGCTCGTGCCGGCAAAACGGGTTCCATCTGCGAGCACGAGGTGCGCTTCTTTCGTCATGATCCCAGCTCGTGCACCACTTCGCCCCCGACGATCGTCATGACGGGCCTTCCCATCAGCTCACGCCCGAGCAAGGGCGTGTTGTACGACTTGGAGCGTAGCGCTTCTTTGTCGAGAATCCATCTGGCCTCCGGGTCGAGGACCGTGACGTCGGCACGCCGCCCCTGCCGCAGCGAGCCACCCTCGAAATCCGGGATCAATCGGGCGGGGGCGGTGCAGAGTGTCTCCACGAACCGGAGTGGCTTCAGCACCCCGTCGCGGACCAACTGGAACATCGACCCAATCGCGGTTTCGAGCCCGTTGATGCCCGCCGAGGCCGCTTCGAACTCGCAGTCCTTCTCGAGGTCGGTATGCGGAGCATGGTCGGTCGCGATGCAATCGATGGTGCCGTCCGCAAGCGCATCTCGAAGAGCCTGCCGGTCCTCGTCCTCGCGAAGCGGCGGATTGACCTTGCAGTAGGTGTCGTAGCTGAGGAGAGCCTCGTCGGTGAAAAGCAGATGGTGCGGCGTCACCTCCGCGGATACGCGCAGTCCCCGCGACTTTGCCTCCCTAATCAGGCGAACCGCCCCGAGGCTCGAAATGTGCGCAACGTGGTACCGAGCACCGGTCGTCTCTGCCAAAATCAAATCCCGTGCGACGATGATATCCTCGGCTGCGCGCGGCCACCCTCGAAGCCCGAGCTGGGTGGAGCAGGCGCTTTCGTGCATCTGCGCGCCTTCGGTCAGGTGGTGGTCTTCGCAATGCTGGCTCACCAGGAGGTCGAAAGTGCGGGCATATTCCATTGCGTGCCGCATCACTGCGGCGTTCATCACGCAAACGCCGTCGTCGCTGACGCCGATGGCGCCTGCATCGCGTAGGTCGGCCATCTCGGTGAGCTCGGCGCCTCTTCGCTCCTTGGTTACTGCGCCGAAGGGCAGCAACCGAGCACCACCGTGCTCTGCGGCACGCGCGATCATCATTTCCGTGATTGCGCGGGTGTCGTTCGTCGGCTTGGTGTTCGGCATCGGGCACACGGCCGTGAACCCGCCCGCCGCCGCTGCATCCAAGCCGGAGCCGATGTCTTCTTTGTACTCCTGCCCTGGCTCGCGAAGATGCACGTGCAGATCGATGAAGCCCGGACAAACCCAGCGCCCGGCCACATCCACGATGCGCACGTCTTCACTGGCTTGATAGGCAGCGCCTGCATCGCGTCCCACGTTCCTAATGCGTCCTGCTTCGATCACGACGTCGGCGGTTTCGTCGAGCCCTTGAGATGGATCGAGGACGCGTCCACCCCTGAGGATCAGCTGGATCGGCATAGCGGTCCGCGCTTACGTGACGGACCCAAACGAGTCAACCGGCTTTGCGGTGAAGATCGTCGTCGACGGCCGCGGCAACGGTGCCGACGGAAGAGGAAATCTTCGCCTGCGATTTCTTCTGTTCGACGCGATTCTTCATAGTCATGACTTTGCGGTAGACCGAAAGCGCCTGGGCCACCGGCAGGTGCTGCTCTTT
>CAZHPJ010000535.1:0-1966 GCA_964534585.1 uncultured Sandaracinaceae bacterium
CGCGCCGCGTCGGGCAGGCGTTGGTACTCCTTGTCGGTCCGCGTCATCGCTGGCGCAACGGTGACCGAGTCCCCGGTGTGCACCCCCATCGGGTCCAAGTTCTCGATAGTACAGATGACGGCGAAGTTGTCGACGTTGTCTCGAATGACCTCGAGCTCGTATTCCTTCCAACCGAGCAGGCTCTCTTCGATCAGGCACTCGTTGATCGGGCTGCATTGGAAAGCCCATCGAATCGCGGCGTCGAACTCGGCCCTGTTGTACGCGATGCCACCGCCAGAACCGCCAAGCGTCAACGACGGACGCAAGACGATCGGAAACCCCATACGTTCGGCGATCTCGTTGGCCTCTTCGATGGTCCGGGCCACCTCCGCCCGCGCGCTGTTGAGGCCAATCTTGTCCATTGCGGCCTTGAAAAGCTCTCGCTCTTCGGCCTTGCGGATGGCGGCGACCTTCGCGCCGATCAGCTCGACTCCGTACTTGTCGAGGACGCCTCGGTCGGCGAGCTCCAACGTGAGGTTCAACGCTGTCTGTCCGCCGAGCGTGGGAAGGACGGCATCGGGCTTCTCCCGCGCGATGATCGCTTCGAGAGTCTCGGGGGTCAGCGGCTCAATGTAGGTCCGATCCGCGAACTCCGGGTCGGTCATGATCGTCGCCGGATTGGAATTGACCAGGATGATCCGATAGCCCTCCTCTTTGAGCGCTTTGGCGCCCTGGGTCCCGGAGTAGTCGAACTCGCAAGCTTGCCCGATTACGATCGGCCCCGACCCAATCAGAAGGATGCTTTCAATATCATCGCGGCGGGGCATCGAGTCGGTTCAACCTGGACGTTCGCGCGGGCTTACCAGAGCCCCCAGGGCGCCGCAACCGGGAATCCCTCACCTCGGAAGTCGCTTACCGAGGGCGCGGATGATCGCATCGCCGCGGGCGCCTTGCGGACGCAAACGAGCCCGCCGGCCTGTGTCGGAAACGATCTCGAGATCGACCCACAGAACCGTGCGGCTCGCCATCCCGGGAAACTTGCGGCCCCACTCGACGAAGAGCACCGCCCCCTCTTCGAGGAGCTCGTCGACGCCTAGCTCCTCGAGCTCGACCTCGTCCGCCAGGCGGTAGAAGTCCGCATGCGCGATGAGGAGACGTCCCCGATACTGATGCAGCAACGCGAACGTCGGGCTTGTCACGGCCGTTTCTTCCGGCACGCCAAGCCCATGAACCGCACCACGTGCGAACGTCGTCTTGCCAGCGCCGAGGCCACCCTCGAGCCCAATCACATCGCCGCCCTCGAGCACCGTCCCGAGGGACCGCGCTAGGGCGCGTGTATCCGCTTCGCTATCGAGCTCGAGCTCCAGCATGCACAAGCCCTGTCACATCGCAGGGCCCCGTGCACGTTCGGCCAAGTCCGACCACGTCAGACCTTGATTTGAATGCCCAGCTCCTCGCGGAGGCGGAAGTAGCTCTCCGAGATGCTGAAGATGACGATCTCTTTGACCTTGTCGCGCGGAGCGAGGTCGGCCGTGGACTCGGACGCTATCTGCTGAGTCATGCGTACGGCCGTATCGACATCGTCGCACAGAAGCAGACCGGCCCGAAGCGCAGTGACCTCGGCCGCCTGCATCCACCCCTTGACGTCCGCCTGACCGCCAGCATCGACGAACTTGCGAACGACCTGCTTGAGCGCATCGAGGTGCGGTTGATCCAGGTGCTTCGCCAGTTGCTTCGCCGTGGACTCCACACTCGCGTCACCGCCTCCCATCCCAACTACGCGCATCGCGGCCAACAGGAGCGTCCTCAGCTCGGTGTGTGACTTGTACATCGTGCGAATGAAATGTTCGCCACGGTAGTAGGTCAGATGACGCCCGCACACGAACGCCAGGTCGACAGGTCGGTACCCCGAAAGCAGCGTGTAGCCAGTGATGATCGCCGGCGGATTGCTGCGCGGCTCGTCACGCAGCGCACCCGACAGCTCCTT
>CAZHPJ010000536.1:0-1944 GCA_964534585.1 uncultured Sandaracinaceae bacterium
GCCGACGCAGATCTGCTGATTCTGAGGAGGCTTTGCAAAATAATGACCGCTCGTTTTGCGTTTTATTGGGAGTGGGCGCAGCGGATTCGCGCCAACTCAGGGCGCGAACAACACAGGCCTCGAGTCCCGAGATCTGCGTGACACTGGCCCTGACACTGGTCCTGCCAACCGACGCTGGCGCTGCCACTGACCCTGCCACCCCCCCTATCGCCCAAGCTCGCGGCGTAACACCTCGCCCGTATAGCTGCGTTTACGCTTGGCGATGGTTTCTGGGGTGCCTTGGGCGATGACGCGGCCGCCTTGGGCGCCTCCTTCGGGGCCTAGGTCGACGATCCAGTCGGCGGCCAGCATGACGTCTGGGTGGTGCTCGATCACGGTTACGGTATCGCCTCGCTCGACCAATCGATTGAGCACGCCGAGGAGCCGATCGACGTCGTCGCGATGAAGCCCCGTGGTCGGCTCGTCCATCACGTAGAGAGTCGGCCCCGTATTGAGGCCCGCCGCCAACTCGGACACGAGCTTGATTCGCTGTGCCTCACCGCCGCTTAGCGTATTTGAGGGCTGGCCGAGGTGTAGATACCCTAAGCCGAGCTCGTCGAGGAGCTCGAGCGGCCGGCGAATCGTCTTCACGGGCGAGAAGACCTCGACCGCCTCGGTGACTTCGAGCTCGAGCAGCTCGCCGGCATTGAGACCTTGCCAACGGACGGAGAGTGTTTCTGGCGTGAAGCGCATTCCGTTGCAGGTCTCGCAGGGCACGTTGACGTCGGGAAGGAACGCCATCTCCAAGTGAATCGAGCCCTGTCCCTTGCACTCGGGGCACCGGCCTTGCTCGACATTGAACGAGAATCGACTTGCTGTGTAACCGCGCGCACGCGCCTCGGGCGTCCCCGCCAACAGTTGACGCACGGTGTTCCAGATGCCGATGTACGTCGCTGGCACCGAACGCGGCGTGCGTCCGATCGGGCTCTGGTCGATCTCGATCGCACGCTGCAAGGATTCGAACCCAGAAATTTTTCGAAACTCACCAGCAGCCGAGTCGTTGACCATCCCGACGGCTTCGCGGGTCGCGCGCAGCAATACCTCGCGAACCAGAGAGCTTTTTCCGGAACCGCTGACGCCGGTCACGGCCACTAGGCGCCCGAGGGGGAACCGAACGTCGACGTTCGCAAGGTTGTGGTGGTTCACGCCCCTCAGCTCCAGCCATGGGACGTCCCGCGTGGGGCGACGCTGGGTGGGCACCTTGGGCGGCCGCTCTAGGGCTGCGGCGGTTACCGAGCCACTCATCTCGTGCAGTGCGCCTTGCGACAAGACCCGCCCGCCGTGCTTGCCGCCCCCGGGACCCACGTCGATGACATGGTCGGCTGCTCGAATGGTATCGGCGTCGTGCTCGACGACCAATACCGAGTTTCCTCGATCGACGAGCCCACGAAGCGCGCCGAGCAGGCGTCCTGTGTCGCGTGGGTGCAGGCCGATGGTGGGCTCGTCGAGCACGTACAGGACGCCGGTGAGCCCGCTCCCGAGCTGAGCCGCAAGCCGCACCCGCTGCATCTCGCCTCCACTGAGCGTGTTGGCAGCGCGGCCGAGACCCAGGTAGCCCAAGCCGACTTCTTCGAGGAATGAGAGTCGGCGCAGCGCTTCTTGCAACGGGGTCTTGGCGATGGTGGCGTCGCGTCCATCGAGGTCTAGCTGCCGTAGTGTTTCGGCCGCCTCGGAGACACTTTGATCGAAGAGCGCCGTGATCGACATGTCGTCGACGGTGACCCCGCGGGCCAATGGCGACAGGCGGGTCTGCTCGCACTCGTCGCACTGACGCGTCTTGATGGCACGCTTGCGTCGGCGACCGCGCCAACTCTTCTCGATGATCTCGAGGCGCCCTTCGCATACGGGGCACTGGCCCTGCCGAGTATTGAACGAGAAGAACCTGGGATCGAGCTCTGGGTACCC
>CAZHPJ010000537.1:0-1935 GCA_964534585.1 uncultured Sandaracinaceae bacterium
ACGACGAAGCGATCGAGCGCAGAAATCGCTGAGGAGATCGAGTTCCTCGGCGCCGATCTCTGGGCTAGCTCGGATGAGGAAAATACATACGTCGGCGTTCGAGCGCTTACCGAACAGTTCGATGTGGTCATGGCAATCCTCTCTGAGGTCGCGAGCGCGCCTGCCTTCAGCAACGCAGAGCTCGAGAAGCTCAAACGGCGCGAGCTCGACCGCCTGGCGCTCTCCGAGCGGGAGCCTCGGTACATCGCTCGGCGTACTTTCTATCTCGAGCTGTATGGCCAGCATCCCTACGGAACTATCGATACCACCCCGCAGGCCGTAAAGAGGGTCCGGCGGCAAGACATGGTGCGCTGGCACCGCGACCACTTCGTCGGCAAGAACGCATTCCTGGTCGTCGCTGGCGACGTCGACCCCGACCACGTGGCCGAGACGGCGCGGAAAACGTTCGGCGCTTGGAAGGCCGGCAAGCGCGCGGTCCCGACCTACGGCGAGCCGCCTCGACCTACCGACCGCAACATCATCGTGGTCGATCGGCCTGGCTCGGTGCAGTCGGTCATCTACATGGGCAACCTGGCGATCGCAAGAGCCAACCGCGAGTGGATCCCGCTCATGGTCTCGAATCAGGTGCTCGGAGGCAGTGCGGCGTCGCGGCTCTTCATGGACTTGCGGGAAAAGCGCAGCCTGACGTACGGAGCGTACAGCTCGATCGGCGAGCGCGTGGATATCGGCCCATTCGTCGCCTATGCCTCAGTCCGAACCGAGGTCACGACCGAAGCGATCGGCGCGTTCTTCGAGCACCTCACGCGCATCAACCAGGAGCCGGTCGAGCCGCAGGAGCTGGTCAACGCAAAGCGCTATTTGAGCGATTCATTCCCGCTCAAGGTCGACACACCGGGTAAGCTCTCCGAGCTCGTGGTCGATCTCAGAACCTTTGGGCTCCCCGACGACTACTGGGACCGGTACCGCCAATGGATCCGCAAAACCAGCTCATCAGAGGCGCAGTACGTCGCGCGCAGCTACATTCGGCCGAAGGACTCGTTGGTCGTGATCGTCGGCCAGGCGGCGGATTTCGCGCAATCGCTTCAGCAGTTCGGACCCGTGACGGTGGTTTCCCCCGACGGCGAGGTCAAAGCCGAGTTCGAAGACAAGCGACCCAATGCAGGCGCCACCGGTGCACAGCGTGGTCCTATCCGCTAAAGTTGAGCCATGTGTGGAATCGTCGGTCACGTAGGTGACGAAGAGGCGGCGCCTATCCTGCTCGACGGGCTGCGGCGACTAGAATATCGGGGCTACGATTCTGCGGGCCTGGCCATACACGCAGACCACGGCATCGAGATCGTTCGCGCGGTTGGCAAGCTCCGTAACCTCGAGAAGGCGCTCTCAGAGAAGGGCCTCCCCGGTGGGGTCGGCATCGGGCACACCCGTTGGGCTACACACGGCCGCCCTTCGGAGGTCAACGCCCACCCGCATGTCGCAGGACCGATCGCCGTCGTCCACAACGGCATCGTCGAAAATCACTTGCAGCTGCGCAGCGAGCTCGAGGCAGACGGCTGCACCATCACCAGCGACACCGATACCGAGATCGTCGCCCACTTGATTCACCGTGAGACCCGGTCGGGCCACGATATGGTCACGGCGATTCGCCGCGCGCTCAAACACGTAGAAGGTGCATACGCAATCGCGGTCCTCTCCGAGGAAGAGCCGAACCGCATCGTGGTGGCGAAAAGCGCATCCCCTCTCGTGATCGGCGTGGCCAAGGGCGCTACATACTGCGCGAGCGACATCCCGGCGCTCCTTCCTTACACCAACGAAATGGTCTTCCTCGAAGACGGGGAGATCGCCGTGCTCGAGGCCAAGGGCTTTACGCTTTCGACGCTCGACGGTACTCCGCTGAGCCGGCGCCCTCGGCGCATCTCCTGGTCGCCGGTCATGGCC
>CAZHPJ010000538.1:0-1922 GCA_964534585.1 uncultured Sandaracinaceae bacterium
CTCAAATTCGCTGACATCCCCGCCTTCGACCAGTGTCCCGTTGACCTTGGTCGAGTCACCCCCGCCCGACGCAACGGCAAAAAGCTCATGCACCTCATCTTGTTCGATGTCTCCGCGGTACGCGACGTAGCGCCCGTCTCGGCTTGCGCGGAACAGCGATACGTTGCCGCCCCGCACGGGCGTCTTGGAGAGCTTGACCGGCTCGCTTTCCCCGTTCAAGAGCGCACGGTACAACTCCACCCGCCCGGCTTGGTCCTTGTCGGCCAAGAACAACACGAAATGCGTGTTGGTGATCGTCACCACGACCGTGTCGGTCGCGCTCTGCGCTCCATCGCTCACCGTGAGCTCAAGCTCGATATCGACGGACTTCTCCACGATCCACGGCGCCTCGAAGCTTACGCCCGCTTGATCGGCGCCATCAAGTGTGACCGTCGGGCCGCTCAACTGTCCCCAGGAAAACGTGTTGGCGGCGCTCACCCCTTCCAGGCTCACCATCGTGCCTTCGGCAACGTCTTGGTCCGCTCCCGCGTCGACCATGATCGGGTCGGCGCCGCCTGCGCCGCCCGCACCCCCGTCACCGCCTATGCCGGCGTCACCGCCGTCACCCCCTGCGCCGCCGCCACCGTCCGCACCGCATCCGGCCACGCTCAGCGACGAGCACACGAGAAGCGCGCACGCCGGCACGCACAAGGCTATCGACTTCTTCATGGGGCGCCTCCTTGGGCCGACGTGGGGGCGAAGGCGTTCAGCCCACAACGACAGTCCGCCAAAAGCGACCTAACCGTCAAGGACTGTTCCGGTGACGGGACCAAGATGAACCGACAGGCCGGAGGGCTTGTCGACGACAAGGGATTGTCCATCCGAAAATGGTTTCCCAGGTTGAGGTCGCGCTTCTCTAGCGATCAAAGTGCAAGGCAAGCCACAGGGCGTCCTCGGAAGTTGATTCGACGCGGTGCCGAAGAGCTGCTGGAATCAATACGTAGTCGCCCGCCTCGAGGTCGATCGAGGTGGAGCCCTCGAAAACGAGGGTTGCTCTGCCCGACGCAAGCAACACCCACTCAGGCCTGCCTTGCTCGTACCAAAACCCCGGGGGCGAAGCTGCCCCGAAAGACACGATCCGCTCGAGCCGCAATGAGGTCGACTGGAGGAGAACTTCGGTCTGCTCCACGCCGGAGTCGCGGGGGCCAAAGCGGAAGAGATTACCTCTTTCCAATCGAGCAGAAGGCATGCCCCGAGCTCTATACGCGCACCGTCGAGTCTAGGCGAGGATTTCAACCTGGGAAGGTTTGCTACCCCTCTGGGCGGGTCATCGAGTCGTAACTACTGCACTCTACTCGATCACGTGGAACGAAAGTAAGCCCGCATTGTTGCTTGGGTTGCCATCTGCGAAGTCGAAGGGCCTTATCTCGACTACGAGCTGGTGCGACCCGCCTGAGTTCACCAGCAGGTCATTCTTGGTGAAGGCGACGACCTGTTCGCCTGATCGAAGCCCAGTCTTACGGAAGGTTCCAATGGGGTATGTGCCTCCGCGAGTGAGGTCCCTGACGCGCATCAAAAGGTCGTACGCTCCTGAGCTAGTCTTGCCCGCGTTTCGAACATATACGTTCACCGTGAAACGCTCCCCCGCTCGCGGCTGTCGGGGGAGTGTCTCAATCTTGGCGATTCGAAGATCCGCTTTGTCCTCGACTCGGGGCTGAGGCTGCGGGGAGGTCGTCGGCCTTGAGGTCGATGGCCCCGAGGGCGGAACGACTTTCTCTTCGCAACCCGTACCTGTGGAGGCCAGGAAGCACAGCATGACAATGCCTCGTGCGATGGTTTTCGTTCGTCCTTCCATACACCGACGCCGCTTCGTCACGGACAACCTCTCTGGAGCGAACCATAACACAAGACCACCTACTTGGAGGTCGAAACCTATGTTGCTC
>CAZHPJ010000539.1:0-1904 GCA_964534585.1 uncultured Sandaracinaceae bacterium
GCTCCGGGCTGTTCCAGCAATTATTTTCATCGCTGCATCAACATCCATCGCGTTGAGATCCTTCATTTTTATCTCGGCAATTTCTCTTATTTGTTTTTCGTTAACAGTGCCAACTTTATCTCGATTGGGTACGGCTGATCCACTTATTATATCGGCCGCTTTCTTCAATAGTTCAGCTGTTGGCGGCGTTTTTAAAAGGAAGGAAAAACTCCCATCTTGATAAACAGTAACCTCTGCAGGAATGATTTGACCTACCTGGTTCGATGTTCGGGCATTGTACTCTTTGCAAAATTGCATCAAATTAATGCCATGAGGCCCCAGGGCGGTGCCCACTGGGGGAGCGGGGTTGGCTTTTCCTCCTTGAATATGAATCTTAACTACCGCTTTAATTTTCTTTGCCATAATATTCTCCGGGAGTCCAAGCGCCTTCTCAGGCTCCTCCTGATGTCTTGTTGATTAGACATTTTCTACATGGAGGAAATCGAGTTCCACCGGAGTCTCCCGGCCGAAAAAGGATACCAGCACCTTTACCTTGGCTCTCTCGATGTCAATTTCCTCAACAGTTCCAATAAAATCGCTGAAGGGGCCGGTGCGTATTCGCACTTTTTCACCAGGCCTGAAATTAAATTTAACCTTGGGCGCTTCAGCTTCCATGCGGTTCATAATCTTTGCTACTTCATCTTTACGAAGCGGCGTTGGTTCGTTTCCCATGCCGACAAAACCGGTTACCCCAGGTGTGTTCCGTACTACGTACCACGAATCCTCATCCATAATGAGCTGGACGAGAATATAACCTGGAAATACACGTCTTTCTACAGTACGGCGCTTACCATCCTTAATTTCAATCTCTTCCTCAGTCGGAACAACAACATCAAAGATCTTATCCTGCATACCCATTGTTTCGATTCGCTGTTCGATGCTGTGACGAACCTTATTCTCATATCCCGAATAACAATGAACCACGAACCAGGCGCGTCCATCATCAGGCACGAAGGCAGCCTCAAGATCCTCATCCTGAGCTTCCGCCTCCTCGATTTCATCCTTCTTAGCCAGGGATTCTTCTTCGATTTCTTCCTGTTCTTCCATGATAATATTTTGCTCAATTTCCTCAATCATGCGTTGTCAATCCGTAGGTGTCGATAGGGCAGGCCCTGCCAGAACAGCTAAATGGCTGTATTAGCTGCCTGTTAACAGGCCAACCAATCTTTGAACAGTATTAGAAAACATAAAATCCAGCACGCCTAAAAAAAGTGCCATCAGCGCGGTGACGCCTAAAACGATGGCCGTTAACCTTTGTGACTCCTGTCTGGTTGGCCAGGTGACCTTTCGAATCTCGCCACGAGTCTCTCTTACATAGCGAACGATCTTATTTTCTTGACCTTTAACTTTCTTTTCGCTTTTTGTCTTGGCCACGCTCTTTTCCTCGTATTTATGTTCTCGTCAATTTGGAAATTTTTCCAAGATTCTCTCTGCTAATAAAATAATATCTCATAGAAAAGGACAGGGGGTGCAGGACTCGAACCCGCAACCTACGGTTTTGGAGACCGTTGCTCTGCCAATTGAGCTAACCCCCTTCACCATTCCGGATTACTCAATATTATATTACCTCGTTTCCCGATGTAATCGGTGTTGGCGGCACCGGCGACAATACTTAGTTAACTCTAATCGCCCGGGGTCGTTGCGGCGGTTTTTTTCCGTAAGGTAATTCCTCTCCTTACAGACCGAGCAAGCCAAGGTAATATGTGATCTTACTGCCCTTTTGGCCATTAAAATACTCCAAATCTTAGGATTATCGGTTGAATAGCTTCAAAAACCAATCTTTCCGAAAATTTCTTCTCCATTCTAATTTATTATCGAAGTAATAACGCCAGCGCCAACGGTTAAGCCACCCTCGCGAATCGCGA
>CAZHPJ010000540.1:0-1895 GCA_964534585.1 uncultured Sandaracinaceae bacterium
GAAGCCTTGACGTTGAAGACATCGCTGCCCACCTCACCCCTCGCGGGACAGCGCCACAGCATTGACCGAGCAGAGCACCAGTTGCACGACCAGCCGAGGCGTACGATCGGCAGGCGGAGCGCAGGAGAACACCCAAGCATCGCCCGAGTCTTCCGATCGCAGCAGGAACGGTGCGAAACACTCGTCGATCTTCGCCGCCCCGGCATGCAGCTGTGTCGACCGGGCCGCGCTCGATGTCGAGTTTCAGTGGCCGTGAACGAAACGCGTCGTGAGTGCGTCCCGGGAGGACGTTCTGGCGTCGGCCGTCCGTTGCACCAAAGCCCCAGAACAAAGGGCTGCAGCGAGCTAAGGTCAGTATGTATGATATACTATACGTATCAGTCCATTCGTATGCTATACTAGACATTATTGTCTCGATGGAGGTCGATTCGTGGCGCGGACATACTCACCCCAAACGCTCGATACTCTGCGGCTGCTCGGTGTGCGTATTGCCATTGCACGGCGGCAACGTCGGTGGACGCACGACGCTCTTGCCGAAAGAGCGGGCATTTCACGCCAGACTTTGCACCACATTGAGCGGGGCAATCCGAAAGTCGCGATAGGGACTGTGTTCGAAGTCGCGACGCTCCTAGGAGTTCCTTTGTTCAGTGCCAACGCGACGAGCGTCGGACGTCTACTGGCCAACGCCGAAGATCGACTGGCGTTGCTGCCAGCGCACGTCTACGAAACAAGCCCTGAAGTGAACGATGACTTCTAACTCGCTAGTGACTCCAGAACGAGTTTTCGTGTGGGTGTGGCTTCCCGGCGAAACGCAACCTGTCGTTGCGGGTGTCCTGACGATGAGCGGTACTCGAACCTTCTTCACCTATGGGCAAAGCTATATCGGACGGGAAGCAGCACTGCCGCTCTACCTGCCAGAGCTACCTATCGGAAGAGGCCCAATTGAACCTATGGCCGGCTTGACGGTTGCAGGCTGCATCTCAGATGCTGCGCCCGACAACTGGGGACAAAAGGTCGTTCTGCGGAAGCGATTCGGACGGATCACACGGGACGCCGACCACGATTCTTTGCATCTCTTTGACTACCTGATCGACTCCGGATCCAATCGAGTCGGCGCACTTGACTTCCAATCTAGCCCCGACCACTACGAACCGAGGGAAGGGGTCGCCAGCCTTGACGAGCTGAGAACCGCTGCAGAACGGCTCGAAGACGGGTTGGAATTCTCGCCTGAGCTCGACCAAGCCCTCCTGTTGGCGTCGTCGATCGGTGGAGCACGGCCCAAGGCCCAGCTGGAAGACAACGGCAGGCAACTGATAGCGAAGTTCTCCTCGAAGTTCGACACCTTCCCTGTCGTGAAAGCCGAAGGGGTCGCAATGGAGCTCGCGCGGCGAATAGGCATCAACGCAGCCAACACGGAGGTGATCGAGAGCGTCGGGCACGATGTGCTGCTCGTGGAGAGATTCGATCGCACCCCGGTGCCTGGGGAGCGCAAGATGTTTGTGTCTGCCCTCACGATCCTTGAGCTCGACGAGATGTTCGGACGCTACGCCACCTACCACGGACTGGCTGATGTGATCCGCAAGAGGTTCACCGAACCAAAGCAGACACTTCGAGAGCTCTTCAAACGGATCGTATTCAACATCAGCGTTGGCAACACCGACGATCATGCTCGAAACCACGGTGCCTTCTGGCATCCGCACAAGAGCAGCGGCGGTGAACTGACCCTGACCCCTGCGTACGATATTGAGCCTCGCAACCGGTCCGGTGGCGAGGCAAGTCAGGCGATGGCTATCGGACGCGATGGCTTTCGGATGAGTCAGCTAAAGGGAACGATCGACCGTGCGGAGACGTACCTCCTCGATCCACCAGAGGCAAGGGCGATCGTTGATCACCAG
>CAZHPJ010000541.1:0-1886 GCA_964534585.1 uncultured Sandaracinaceae bacterium
CGGAATGCGCCGCCTCACGCCCCAGCTGCCGGGCTTGAGCTTCCCGTCGCGCTTCTTCGATCTGATCTAGTACGGCGTCCACGTCCGCATTGACTTCGACGCGGATATGGCGGCCGGAGAGGACTGTGTCCGGCCGCAGTTCGCCCAATTCGTAGAGTTCCCAGATCTCCCGCGCATACTCGGTGTCCAGCAACTCGGGAGCTGCGCGAGAGAACGTCAAGCGCATGTTGCTGATGTCGCGATCGAGCAGGCGAAAAGCGTGGTTGTTGCCCGCCGCGACCACCGCCTGAGGCAGGTCGATAATAACCGGCCCGAGCGGGCCGAGCAGCACGTTGTATTCGGAGAGGTCGCCGTGAATCAGACCGGCGCAGAGCATACGCACGACCTGTTGGATCATGAACCCGTGCCACTGGCGGGCCTGTTGCGCGGTCAGCTCGACGTCACTAATCTGGGGAGCGGGATTCCCGTGCTCATCCTGCACCAGTTCCATCAGCAGAACACCGTCATAGACGCCGTACGGTTTCGGCACGCGCACACCGGCTGCGGCCAGGTGGTACAGAGCATCCACCTCCGCGCTCTTCCATTCCGTTTCCTGCACCTTGCGGCCATGACGGCTGCGCTTGCCAGCAGCCCGCGCATTGCGGCTGCCGCGAGCCTTGCGGCCTTCCGTATAGTCGGTGGCCTTCTGGAAACTACGGTGCTGCGCGTCCTTGTAAACCTTTGCGCAACGGATCTGGTCACCGCAGGTCACCATGTAGACCGACGCTTCCTTGCCGCTTTGAAGCTGGCGAATGACCGCGTCCACTAGGCCGTCCTCGACCAACGGTTGTAGGCCCTTGGGAACTTTCATGCCGTGTTGCTGTTCATTGGAAATGCGAGCATGTCACCGTGCCACCCGAGAGGCGGGTGGCCCAAGCCCCGGTCACCGGCGCGTCGCAAAATAAAACGGCCCCCTGGAGGGTCCGCCTTCAATCTATCCACGCACGCCGCCTCTTTCGGGCGTTGTACCGCGGCCGTGTCAGGCCGCCTTCAGATTCGCGGCGGCGTTCTTGCCGCGTTCCTCGACAACGTCGAAGCTCACGCGCTGGCCTTCCGCCAGAGTGGTCATGCCCGCACGCTCCACGGCGCTGACGTGCACGAATACGTCCTTCGACGCGTCTTCCGGCTGGATGAAGCCGAAGCCCTTGACAGTGTTGAAAAATTTAACGGTTCCGATAGCCATTTGGCCTCCGATATTTAATGTATGAAAACCGCGCGCAATTCGGGCGCGGCAACGAACGATTCGAGCGTAGTGGGTATCTTGAGAGACGCACGCCCGGGGACCGGGCGGGAAGCTAAAAGGCAGGCCAGAACCAAAATCGCGCCGGCACCCTGCACCATTTCGTGCAAGAACACAACTTTTTTCACGCACGGGCGTCAGTTCCGCGAACTGCTGTAGTGCGAACCGTTGGGGCTGGATTCGCTGCGATCGACGACTTGGTGCTACCGACGTCGTGAATCCGACAGGGTGGGTGAACTTCTGCTTGACAGAATCGGATCCCCGCGATTAATTGACAAACGGTCATGATTGCCGGCAGTCCCTGCCGCTCGGTCGGAATCGCAGTCGGTGGTCTTACTCGCGTGGTTGCGTGTGTACTAGCCGAACCAGCTGGTCTGGGGCAGCGTGCGACACGGTGGTAAACGCCGGGCGACGCCGCAAGTGTCTATTGTGCCCGAGGTGGTTGAGGATCTTCTCGACCACCACAGGGCCTTCGATGTAGGCGATGACGCGAAGGTGTGCACCGTAGCATTGACCGCGACTTGCTTAACCCGGGGATTACGATACGGCCGCTTTCGCGGGTATCAACATCGGAGCAGACATCGAGTCGATGTCCGTTCAGGGTCGA
>CAZHPJ010000542.1:0-1884 GCA_964534585.1 uncultured Sandaracinaceae bacterium
ATGACTCCGGCGGCTCGAACTGTCCAACGGGGCGTTTCGCTCTATTGGCGAGCGCCCGGTGGGTCTACGGTGGGTTCGGGGACTTCGTCCGAGTCGGGGGTGTCTGGGGTGATGAGCTGGCCCTCGCGGTATTCGAGGGGGCGCACCTGGTGTTCGCCAAAGAGGGCGTCGGGGGCGCTCAGAGCCAGGGCCTCCCGGAGGACCTCGTCCATGTGCTCCACCAGCACGACGCGGAGGGCGTTGAGGACGCGGCGCGGGATTTCCTTCAGGTCCTTTTGGTTTTCCTTTGGGATGAGCACCACGGTGATTTCGGCGCGGTGGGCGGCGAGGAGCTTCTCCTTGAGGCCACCGATCGGAAGGATGCGGCCGCGCAAGGTGATCTCTCCGGTCATGGCGACGTTCTTGCGAACCGGAATCTTGAGAAGGGCGCTGGCAATACTGGTTGCCATCGTGATGCCCGCACTCGGCCCATCCTTCGGTACGAAGCTCGGGAAGTGAATGTGCACGTCGTACTTCGAGTGGAAGTCCTTCTCGAGGCCGAGCACCTTCTGGCGCGAGCGGATGTAGCTCATCGCCGCCTGCGCGGACTCCTGCATGCCCTTTTCGAGCAAGCCGGTGATGTTGAGCTTCCCTTTGCCGGGCACCACTGCGACTTCGCATTCGAGAATCGAGCCGCCAAACGCGTTGACCGCTAGACCATTGGTGAGACCCACGTGATCTTTCTCGTTGGCCTTGTCGGGCCGGTACTTCGGCACGCCGAGATATTGGGCGACGTCTTTGGCCTCGACGTGATAGCTCTTGTCTTTGGACTCTTCGCCGTCTTTGAGAACCTGCCGCGCGATCTTGCGGCAGACGCTGCCGATCTCGCGCTCGAGATTTCGAACGCCGCTTTCCATCGTGTAGTAGTGGATGATCTGCCGAATCGCGTTCTCGCTGATCTCGACGTCGATGTCCTTGAGGCCGGCGTTCTCGCGCTGACGCGTCACGAGATAGCGCGTTGCGATATTGAGCTTCTCGAACTCGGTGTAGCCGCTGATCTCGAGGATCTCCATGCGGTCCCGGAGCGGAAGCGGGATGCCTTGCAAGGTGTTGGCCGTCGTGATGAACATGACGTCGGACAGGTCGTAGTCGAGGTCGAGGAAGTGGTCGTTGAAGCTGTGGTTCTGCTCCGGGTCGAGGACCTCGAGCAGTGCCGAGGCGGGGTCGCCGCGGAAGTCGGTCGACATCTTGTCGATCTCGTCGAGCAAGAACACCGGGTTGTTGGCTCCGATCTTGCGCAGTGACTGAATCAGCCGGCCGGGCAGGGCGCCGATGTACGTCCGCCTGTGACCTCGAATCTCGGCCTCGTCGCGCACGCCGCCGAGGGACAACCGCACGAACTCGCGACCCGTACACCGCGCGATGCTCTTCGCGAGCGAGGTCTTACCCACGCCGGGCGGACCCACCAAACAAAGCACGGGCCCCTTGAGCTTCTTCACGAGCGCTTGCACGGCGAGGTACTCGACGATGCGCTCCTTGGGCTTCTTGAGGCCGTAGTGATCCTCGTCGAGGATCTGCTCCGCTGCGTCGATGTCGTAGTTCTCTTCGGTCTTGTCGCCCCAGGGAAGCGCAAGCACCCAGTCGATGTAGTTGCGGATGACCGTCGCCTCCGCGCTCATCGGCTGCATCATCTTGAGCTTTTTGAGCTCTTTGCGCGTCTTGAGGTGCGCCTCCTTGGAGAGCTTCTTCTGTTTGAGCTGCTGCTCGATCTCTTGGATCTCGCTCTTGAACTCGTCGCGCTCGCCCAGTTCCTTCTGAATGGCCTGCATCTGCTCATTCAGGTAGTACTCCTTCTGCGTCTTCTCCATTTGCTTCTTGACGCGCGAGCGAATCTTCATCTCAACC
>CAZHPJ010000543.1:0-1881 GCA_964534585.1 uncultured Sandaracinaceae bacterium
GGGGATTTTCTTGCGACGCAAGAGGGCATCCCGATCCCACCATTGATCGATTTGCCGAGGCTGCGCTCAGCCGCCGAACGTGTCGGAAGCGATTCCGACAGCGACGAGGATCTCCGCCTTCTCCTGGCCCCCGGCTCTTCCCTTGGCGGCGCCCGACCGAAAGCCTCCGTCAGAGACCATGATGGCCACCTCGCCATCGCCAAATTTCCGCACAAGGATGATGAAATCGACACGGTTCGCTGGGAAGCCGTTGCGCTGGCCCTTGCCGAGAAGGCAGGAATCCCAGTCCCTGCCTGGCGGCTTGAAGGCATCGCCGGGAAACCCGTCCTTCTGCTTCGCCGCTTTGACCGCGAGGACAACACACGCCTCCCCTTCCTCTCGGCCATGAGCATGCTCGGGGCCCGCGATCACGAAACCCGCAGCTACCTCGAATTCGTCGACGTGTTGCGGCAATACGGCGCTTCTGCGAAGGCCGATATGCAGCAGCTATGGCGGCGAATCGTCTATAACCTGCTCATCTCCAACACAGACGACCATCTCCGCAACCACGGATTCCTTTACGCAGGTCCGGACGGATGGCGTCTCGCCCCTGCCTACGACCTCAATCCGGTACCGACGGAAATCAAGCCGCGCGTGCTGACGACGGCGATCGATCTTGACGACGGAACCGCGTCTCTTGATCTCGCCTATAGCGTCGCCGACTACTTCGAGCTCTCTCCAGACCAGGCGCAAGCAATCGCTGCCGAAGTCGGGAAAGCAGTCTCCACCTGGCGCGACGGGGCAAAATCAATAGGCCTAACCAAGGCCGACATCGACCGAATGGCTTCGGCCTTCGAGCATGACGACCTGGCAGCTACGACTCATTAATCGTCGTTCGACTACAAGCTAGACAGCGCGTACCGCTTTTCTCGCTTTCGGAACGCGTCCGACCCCCCTTCTAGACTGAAGTTCCTCCAGCTTTAAGGGCCCCGATTTCACACAAGTGCGTGGAATCGGGGCTCTTTCTCGTTCTGGGAGTGGAGAATTCGTTGCAATATGTTGGCATGTATAATGTCATAATAACGGCAATAGTTGGTGTAATTCTGAGAGATTGCTGGTAATGTAGTCGGCATGTACATCGCCAGGGTGCCCAACCGGAATTCTCCCCCCGCCCTGCTCCTGCGAGAGGGCTACCGCGAAGGGGGCAAGGTCAAGACGCGCACCTTGGCCAACCTCTCGAAGCTGCCTCCCGACGCGATTTCAGCGTTGGCGTGTGTCCTGAAGGGCGAGAGCCTCGTCAAGGCCAGTGAGGCCTTTGAGGCCGTGGCTTCGTTCCAGCATGGACACGTAGAAGCCGTGCTCGACGCCATGCGCAGACTCGGGTTGGCCAAGCTCATTGCCTCACGGCCGTCGCGTGAACGAAACCTCGTCGTCGCCATGGTGGTCGCTCGAATCCTCGAGCCGGACAGCAAGCTGGCCACCACGCGCTGGTGGAGCCTGACTACACTGCCCGCGTTGCTCGACGTCGACGATGCGAACGAAGACGATCTCTACACGGCCTTGGACTGGTTGCTCGAACGCCAGGACCGCATCGAAAAGAAGATGGCGGCGCGCCACCTCGACGAAGACGGCATCGCACTCTACGACCTCAGCTCCAGCTACTTCGAGGGGAGCACCTGTCCGCTGGCCGCTCTCGGCCACAACCGCGACGGCAAGAAGGGGAAGCTTCAGGTCAACTACGGCCTGTTGACCAATCCGCGCGGCGTCCCGGTCTCCGTATCCGTCTTCGAGGGCAACACCGGGGATTCGAAGACTCTGCTGCCTCAGGTCACCAAGCTCAAGGAGAGCTTCGGCATCGAGCGCTTTGTGCTGGTCGGCGATCGCGGGATGATCACGCAGAAG
>CAZHPJ010000544.1:0-1881 GCA_964534585.1 uncultured Sandaracinaceae bacterium
ATAGGCTGTCAGCAGGCGATTTCGATCATCGAATTTGTCAACTCGGACAGTCAAATATGGCACACATCATGCCACCCAGCCGGTTATGGGCGTGCGGGTACCAGCGAACTGAGGATCTCGTTGGCTCGGGAGTACATGATGAAGTGCCCTTCGCCTTCGTAGAAGCTCGCGTCAGGCTTGGGTATGGTGTCTCGGTAGTACTCACCCATCTGGATCGGTATGTTTTGGTCATCGGTGCCGTAGAAGAGAGAGACCGGCGTCTTGATACTCGCGCAGTCGAAACCCCACTCTTCCAGAAAGACGCGGGCATCCCAGTAGGCACCTTTCGAACCATGTTTGACCATTTCGCCGATGTTCTCGAAGAAACCGTCAAAACGCGACGTTTCCAACATCGCCACCTCATCGTCGGGCAGGAGAGAGCCGATCCCCTTGGCAATCATGTCCGGCCTTCCGACCATCCACGCCATCAGAGAAACATACGGTCGGACCACCATCGGGGCATGACTACCTAACCAGAGAACCAAACGCACCGGTGCTGGCATCCCCCGAGTTGCACCATCGAACGAAAGTGGAGATATCCCGGCCACTATGGCAGCCGAAGTCACCCGATCGGGAAGCTGGTGGGCGCACGCAGCAACGTACGGTCCGCCAAATGAATGACCACAGATCGCGAACTCCCCGAATCCCAGGGCATCAGCCATCTCCGACACGTCGGCCGGCCAGTCCAGCAGCCTGCGATCCGGCTGAAAGTCCGACGAACCGCAGCCGGGCCTGTCAACGGCAATGACACGCAAGCCGAGTTCGCGAGCAATGTCATCGTTCGGACCAAAGTCGAGTCGCGAACCGATCCAACCGTGAAAGAAGAACACGGGATGCCCCTTTTGATCTCCGTACTCCTGATACGCGATCTTCCTGCCGTCAGAAAGTTGCACATGGCTTGCGCCAACCATCAGGTCCCTTTTCTCTTGCGCTTGAACGAGCTTCATCGTACCAATCCGACGCTGCCCACCAGTCCAAACGACACCCATGCACCCGCCCACACCGGATATGTGTGGCGACTCAGGGATACTTCTCACCAAGTCGCTATTCGGGGGTGAACCGTTCTGGCACATCGCCCTGGTTCGGCGAGTAGTGTCGCATGGTAAGCCCGCTCAGGGGGGTCGTGTGTCTAGGAAAGGCGAACACATGAGAGATAGGGTTCTTTTACGTTCGCTGATGTTGGTCATCGTGATGGTGTTGGTTGTTGCTGCCTGCAGTAGCGCTGAGCCCGCATTTGGGCCGGTAACGATTGAGACCGAAATTGATTTCAGCACAGAGCCAGTGGTTGGTACCTTCGAGGTGACCGAAGGCGCAGACATACTTGGGTGTTCCAATGGAACGTTCGAGGACACGTTTGATGACGTGACCGAAGACATCTCCAAACTCTTGACCTGCTCCGAACCCAACACGGGTACTTTCACCATCGTTTTCGATCCGGATGGATATGACACCGGGCCTGGGGAACTGAACGGTCCGTGGAGCATTCTCGATGGTTTCGACGACTTCGCCGGTCTACAAGGTGAAGGCGATTTCTGGTTGCTCGATAACCCAGAAGACCCGGACCTAGCCTTTGAAACATTTACTGGCGACATCGAATACACCTCTTGAATCGCAGCACATAACGAAGCCTCTTTGTGTCAAGAGGGTTTCTGGGGGCGTGTTTGTCGGGGCCGATTCTGGTTCGGCTGTGGGTGTGTAGATTTCGTGTCGGGTCCGGGAAGTGACTTGTCCGAAGAGCCGGCTTTCAGGATGCAAGCCGGCCACGCTGGATTCAGAGTCGTTCCTGGGTGTCCTCCCGGACCCACCCGTTGTTCAGCTGGTGGAGGTTCTCCTCGTGTCGGC